>CBDTVG010000094.1:0-7336 GCA_965363745.1 uncultured Candidatus Electrothrix sp.
AGCAGAGGCATCAGTGAATGATTGGTGACCTGTAATCCCTGACTGATCTCATTGAGATCAAGCAAACAGATCCGGGCGTTCTGCTGAATATTTTCAGCAGCTTCCAATGGGATAATGCCCAATTCCGCCTGAGCCATCGCCAAGGCAGCCTCAACATCAAGCCAGTGCTGGTAGCGCCGGAGATCGCAAAAGACTTGGCGGGCTTCAGCGGTGGTATAGCCGCCGCTGTAAAATCTGGAATCAACTATATGGCTGTTGGGGATACAGGTATTCATAAATTTTTATCGAAAGCTAAAATGTCTGAGTCATTCTGCCGCTGGCGACAGATCTCCGCAATCGTCCGATCAACGATCTCCACAGCATGGCCGATATATTGTTCTGGATGATCAAGCGGGTCAAGATCCTCCGGGCTGAACAGAGAACCGATTTCAGAATCAGCCAGCACCACCTCTTTTAGGCTGATATTTTTCTCCGTAGCCAAAACGGCTAAGCTGTGCAGTTTTTCCAACGCCTTATTTTTTCCCAAGGTTTTACTGAGCTGAAAAAGTAGCCACTCCGTCGAGATCAAATCTTTTTGCTGATACAGATTGGCAAGCATCTGATCGGTGCGCACGGTCAGTCCAGAAAGCACGTCAAGCATGGAACGCAGGGTGCTACCGGTATAAATGCAGAGCTGCGGAATCGCCAACCATTCAGCCCATAGGCAACGAGGATCGCGTTCATGTTCGTGGGCCGTGCTTTCCATAACCGTACCAGCCAAGGCCCGAACATGCTTGGCCAAGGCCACCACCCGCTGACAGATGACCGGATTTCGCTTATGGGGCATGGTGCTACTGGACAACGCACCGGAAAGAGATGGTTCCCATAATTCATTTATTTCAGTTTTCTGGAGCTGAAAAATCTCATTGGCGACCTTGGCCATGCTCATGACCAGCAGAGCGAAATCCGAGGCCAACTCAGCAATTTTGTCTCTGCTAGTATGCCAAGAAAGCGGATGGTGCCTCAGCCCCAAAAGCCGCATCGTCTCTTCTGCGACCTCAAGTCCCTGCGGCCCCAAGGCGGCATAGGTGCCCACTGCACCGCTCAGTTGACCATAACAGATAAGGTCGTCAAGTTTCTTCACCCGTTCAATATGGCGGCGTATTTCCGTTATCCAGACAGCAATCTTGAGGCCGAAAGTGGTGGGCAGGGCCTGCTGACCGTGGGTTCTGGCGGCCATAGGAGTTGTGCGATGCTCCTGTGCCAGCTTAAGGCAAACCTTTTCCATCTGCCTGAGATCCCGGTAGAGAATCGCCAACATTTCCTTCAAGGCCAATATTTGACCGGTATCCAGCACATCCTGGGTGGTCGCTCCGTAGTGGACATATTCTCCATGTCCATCTTTACAGGCACGGCGCAGGCCGCCAAGCAAGGGCACTACGGAATTACGGCTTTTACTGTAGCCTTGGCGCACACTGTCCAGATCAATATGTTCAAGCCGGGCCTTGGCCTGAATTTCTTCAGCCGCCGCCACCGGAATAATTCCATGTTTTCCCTGAGCCGTGGCCAAGGCCGCCTCAAAATCGAGCCAGCGTTGAAGCACGGCTTGTTCGTCAAACAATGCTTCAAGTTCTGGATTACTGAAAACGTGCGGATTTATTTGGAAGTCAAAGGGATGAACCGGCATGAAAGCTTATAAGTTGAGGGTTGAGGTTTGCTAATTTCAGGCGAGGTTAAAAAAGCCGATTTCTGGTCTGACCTCACTAAATTTCAAAAGCACCGTAAGGCCTGGTTCCAGGATACAGAGGTGCTTCCGCACAGATACGCAAGGCAGCCTCTCGCGGTGAGATATTATCCTGTTGGCTGCGCAATAACATTGTTTTGACAATACTTCGTGTTTTGCGGTCAACATGGGAGAGAACGTCCTCAACCGTCGGCACAGTATCCGGGGCGAATAGCCCTTCCATAGACAGGGAACCTCCGCATCCGGCGACCATATCGGGAATAACGAGAATAGAACGTTGGTGAAGAATTTGCTCCGCCGCATCAGTAACAGCCAGATTAGCACCACTGGCAACAGCCTTTACCTGTATGTTTTCGGCAACCTCTTGATTAACAGATTTTTCAATGGCAGCCGGAATAAAAACATCACATTCTATGCCATAAATTTTATTCCTGTCGCCATATTCTTCCGTTTGACCAGCTGTTTTCGGAATGATCCCTTTTTCATCGGAGAGAGCTGATGCAGCCAGCAGAGATGGTATATCCAAAGAAAAACCATTAATACTGACAAGGCTCTTCTCTCGATCCGCCAAGCCGACAATCCGCACTCCGGCCTGATCGAGAAAATAGGTCGCCCCAGCGGCCAAACCGCCGAAACCCTGAATGGCCACGGTGGCTTCCGATGCGGGAATACCCAAAAATTCAAGAGATGCCAGACAGGAAGCCGCCAGTCCAGCACCAGCCCGCAATCTGCCCAGCGTCGCATGACCGAAGGGCGCAGTGAACAATTGTGTGCGTTGGTCAAAGGCCGTATCGTCAAGCTGTTGATTTCTCGCCACAGCAGTCTTGATGGAGGAAATCCCAAGTCGACTGCAAATCGCATCCAATTCCGGCATGGTGGTGTTCATATCCGGCCCCATGGAATAACGCTGTCGGAGATACGGTTCAATCGCCCGAATAAAACGAAATAACGCCTCCTGTTTTCCCGGACTGGACGGATCATAGTCAATACCGCTTTTTGCCCCGTCGGCCCGTATTCCGGCAATGCGCATTTTTAAAGTCATGGTCGCCGCGAGACGCTGAACACATTTACAGGTGAGCCCCTGTTGTACCCGAAGCCCGCCAGCCGCCAAAGAATGGATCATGGAATCAAAGACCAGCCATCCTTTAAACCCTTCAACGGGATCAGTGTACTCGATAATCAGTTCTGGCTTTTCTCTTTTGCTTGTGGACATATCAAATTATAGGCTGTTGCTGACAGTTAATCAACAAGGAAAATACGGGCTTCTTGCTCGATTTTTCCTTCAAAAAAAGCCCGCATGGAAGGTTTCTCCACATCAACCATGGAGATGATAAAAGAAAACATATTGCTGTCTTTGACAAGGAGGGTGTCAAGCCGGGTGGGGGTGTCACGAATTGGATCACCTTCCCAAGGCACAAGATGCATGTGGTAGGCTCCGAATATAGAAACCTCTTTGCGCATGCACAGTTCAAGGCATTCCCTGAATTCCTCTGGATCGGTAATCCAACCTCGTTTGTTCAGCGGGGTAGTGGAAGGAACAGCATGTTCACTCATCATTTTATCCATGAAGCTTTTCAACGGTTCCTGGTTCCTGGCATTTCTTTTCACCGGCAACAGCAAACGAACATGGAGTGCGTGCCCCTCCTGCACGCCAGCAAGAATGCCAAAAGCCTTATGGACTTCGCTTTCGTCCGGCAAAAAATCTCCAGCCAGCTTTCTTTTGCAATGCTCAAGGATTGATTGCCAGATTTTCCGAGGAATCAGTATGCTGTCTATATCTTTCTTCCAACTCATAAATTTATATTGTGTTGTTCATTTTCTAATAACGGTGACACCGGCAGTACAGAGTGGCACACTCCCCTGAAAAATGCCTTAACAACTGAACAGGTTAAGAAACCTCTCTTCCGACTGAACAGGGAGCTGTTTACAATAAGGTATTTAAAATAGCAGGTTCTGCAAAAAACAGCCACAAAATTGACCAAGGCGGCCTTGATGAACTATATCGAAAATAATGGAGCACACGGTTATATGCCGAATTACAAGCGATATTATTTGCTGATAAGTTAATGATTTTTCCTGAATGATTTTTTTCTTGAACGCCAGAAATTCAATGTTCGGCATCCATGCCTTTCCTTATTTTCTTAACCTATACTTTAGCAGTAACACGGCTAAATGACAAATAGCAAGCGGATAAAAAATATTGCGTTGCTCCTGTAAACTCAGTACGTTTACGCACTGTTCAAAATGGAAAAAACTCGCCCCCAACCAAGGATACGCAACATGATAATCACCCAATTATACCGCCGCATTGACGCAACCCGCGCTTATTGTTTTAATATAGAATCCTCTCGTGCCCTGACTGAGCAAGAGTTGCACCAGCTGCGCCTATTGCTGGCCGACGGCTTTCTGGCTGATACTGTTTCCCAAGCCCCGATCTTGGAAAGCGAAAGGGTGATTGAGGTCGGGCCGAGACTCAATTTTGCCACAGCTTGGTCCTCCAATATGGTGTCCATCTGTCGGGCCACCGGGCTGGACTGCGTCAGTCGGGTGGAGCGTTCCCGTCGCTATCTGGTGCCGAAGAGCGAGGACGTACAGTCCTTCATCGCTGCTCATCACGACCGGATGACCGAATGCCCCTATTCAGAACCCCTGACGACCTTTGAGACCGGCATCAAACCGGAACAGGTCTACGAGGTGGATCTCATGACTAAAGGGCCGGATGGTCTACTGAATCTGCCCGGCATCTCTATGGATGAGTGGGATCGGAATTTCTATTACGATTATTTCGTCAAGAAGCACCAGCGCAACCCTACCATTGTCGAGATCATGGACCTCAACAACGCCAACTCCGAGCATTCTCGGCATGGCTATTTTGGCGGCCTGCAAGTGGTGGACGGCGAAAAACAGGACGGTACCCTGTTCCAGGTGGTCAAAGAAACCCTGGCTGCTCATCCCAAGGGCTCGTTGATCGCCTTTAAGGATAACTCCAGCGTGGTGGCGGGTCACGAGATCACCACTCTGCTGCCCAAAGATCCGGGCCAGCCCTCGCCCCTGGAAGAAGCCCAGGTTACCTATCATCCCCTGCTCACCGCCGAGACCCATAATTTCCCCACCGGCGTGGCCCCTTTTCCTGGCGCAGAGACTGGTGCCGGTGGCCGTATCCGTGACGTGCAGGGAACAGGCAAGGGCGGCTTTGTCATGGCCGGAACCACGGGCTATTGCGTGGCCAACCTTCACATCCCCGGCTATGACCTGCCTTGGGAAGAACAGTACCCCTGCCCCTCCAACTTGGCCTCGGCCCTGACCATCGAGATTGAGGCCAGCAACGGGGCCTCGGATTACGGCAATAAATTCGGTGAGCCCATGATCCAGGGCTTCACCCGCTCCTTTGACCTGCGTTTGGAGAACGGCGAACGCTGGGGCTTTCTCAAGCCGATCATGTTCACCGGCGGCATCGGCCAGATTGACGATCGCCATATAGAAAAAGAAAAGGAAGAAAAGGGTATGCTCATTGTCCAGGTGGGTGGGCCAGCCTATCGGGTCGGCTTCGGCGGCGGTGCTGCCTCGTCTATGCTTCAGGGCGAGAATGCGGAGGAACTGGATTTCAATGCGGTCCAGCGCGGCGATGCCGAGATGGAACAGAAGATGAACCGGGTCATTCGAGCCTGCAACGAGATGGGCGATAAAACCCTGATCGACGTGATCCACGACCAGGGCGCAGGCGGCCCAGCCAATGTGCTCAAAGAGTTGGTCGAGCATTCCGGCGGTCGGATTGAGATCCGCAAAATCCGAGTGGGCGATCCCACCATGTCGGTAATGGAGATCTACGTGGCTGAATTCCAGGAGCGTAACGGCTTCCTGATCAACCCGAAGAATATTGAAAATTTCCAGGCCATCTGTGAACGAGAAAAGGTGGGCTGCGAAGTGCTGGGTGAGGTCACCGGAGATCTCCGTTTCATCGTCCATGATGAGCAGGACGGCACAACTCCGGTGGATATGGAGCTAAACGAGGTGCTGGGCGATATCCCCCAAAAAACCTTTGAGGATCAACGAATTCCCATCACCGTAGGGGCGAACCCCTGTGTTCGCCCTATGCAAAATGGGCAGAATGGGCAGGCACCTACCGTCCGCGATTGCCTGCATAACGTGTTACGTCTGGTCTCGGTCGGATCCAAACGCTTCCTCACCAATAAGGTGGATCGGGCCGTGACCGGCCTGATTGCTCAGCAACAATGCTGCGGTCCGCTCCAGCTTCCCCTAGCGGATGTAGCTGTAGTTGCCCAATCTCATTTCGGTTTGACCGGTGGGGCCACAGCCATCGGTGAGCAGCCCATCAAGATGCTGGTTGATCCTGCTGCCGGAGCACGTATGGCAGTGGGTGAAGCCTGGACCAACTTGGTCTGGGCCAAAATTGATGACCCGGATCAGGTCAAATGCTCGGCCAACTGGATGTGGGCACCCAAGCTGGCTGGCGAAGGAGCAGCCATGAACGATGCGGCCCAGGCCATGCGCGATGCCATGATTGCCACCGGCATGGCCGTGGACGGCGGCAAGGACTCGCTCTCTATGGCCACTATGGTCGGCGAGGAGACCGTGAAGTCCCCGCGTGAACTGGTCATCTCAGCCTATGCGGCCATGAGTGATATCAGCAAGATCGTCACCCCGGATATTAAGGAGCCGGGTTCAGCCCTGCTGCTCATTGAGCTGGCACCGGGCAAGGCACGGCTGGACGGTTCCGCTCTGGCCCAAACCCTAGGCAGCCTGGGTAATGAGAGCCCGGATATGGATGATCCGGCCCTGCTTCGTCGGGCCTTTGCCACCATCCAGCAACTGATCGATACCAATCTTATTCTGGCTGGCCATGACCGTTCTGACGGCGGCCTGATCACCACCTTGCTGGAGATGGCCTTTGCTGGCAACTGCGGCCTGGAGCTTGCATTAACAGGTGAAGCCGAAGTCATTCCGGCTCTGTTCAATGAGGAGTTAGGACTGGTACTGGAGTGCAAACAGAGCGAACTAGAGCACGTCAAAGAAATTTTGGGTCATGCCGAGGTGGACAGCATTTTACTGGGCAAGACCGTTGCGGAAAAACAAATCCGCATCCAGTACAATGACCAGCCGGTGTTGGATGAGGACATGCGTGTTCTGCGCCAGGAGTGGGAGGAGACCAGCTATCAGCTGGAACGCCTCCAGATGAACCCGGCCTGTGCAGATGCGGAAAAAGCGGTCATCTACGACCGAAAAGCCCCGGCCTACAGCCTGCCCTTCAACCCGGAGCCTGCGCCCAAAGCCGTACTTACCGCTACAAATAAACCCAAAATCGCCATCCTCCGCGATGAAGGATCTAACTCGGACCGAGAGATGAGTTCTGCCTTTTATGCTGCTGGCTTTGAACCCTGGGACATCACCATGACCGACTTGCTGGCCGGGCGGATTGACCTAGAGGGTTTCCGAGGTATCGCCGCCGTAGGCGGCTTCTCTTACGCCGATGTGCCGGAATCGGCCAAGGGCTGGGCAGCGACCATCCTGTTCAATGATCGGCTCAAAGATATGTTCAATGAGTTCTATAATCGACCTGACACCTTTACCCTGGGCATCTGCAACGGTTGCCAG
>CBDTVG010000095.1:0-7316 GCA_965363745.1 uncultured Candidatus Electrothrix sp.
AACTCCACAAAGTGAGCTGCATGGACCCGACGGTGATGGATGCCGCCACAACCCTACATGCCGCCACCTTGGGCGGAGCGGCTCTGCTGGATGCGGAGTCGCAGATCGGTAGTATTGAGGTCGGCAAGCAAGCGGATATGATTATGCTGGATATGAATCAACCTCACCTCACTCCGGTCTATAACCCGGTTTCCCATTTGGTTTATGCGGCTGGAGGCGGTGATGTGTTGCACTCGGTGATCAACGGTCGGGTGCTTATGCGGGATCGACAGCTGACCACCTTGGATGAAGCGGCGATTTTGGCAAAAATGGGCCGTATCGGTGAAACGGTTCGGGCGATGAGATAGCCGGGTAGTCGGGCAACGGAAAAAACGGTTTATGTATACCCCTATTGTGGGAACCCTCGGTTACATCCTGTCTCAAGACGGACAACGGGTATTGTTGGTGCATCGTAATGCCAGAAAGTATGATCATCATCTTGATAAGTATAACGGTCTTGGTGGAAAGATGTTGCCTGATGAGGACGTGCATACCTGTATGGTTCGGGAGATAGAAGAGGAAGCCGGTATTATCTGTCAGGAGATGAGCTTGCGCGGGACGGTTAATTGGCCCGGATTCGGCCCGACCGGAGAGCATTGGCTCGGTTTTATTTTTTTGATCACAGCCTTTGACGGGGTTCCTAAAAAACATAACGAGGAGGGTGAGCTCGGTTGGCATCTGCTGGATGAGCTGGCGGGGCTTCCTATGTGGGAAGGAGATCGTTATTTTCTCCCCCTTGTTTTTGATGAAGATCCACGTCCTTTTTATGGACACATGCCCTATGCTCAGGGCCGTCCTGTCAGTTGGAGATATTTTCGTTAGGAATGAAAATTGATGGATTCGTAAAAAGTCCCAAATGCCCACTTTTTGCTTCGTAACCCATTGAGTTATCGTTTCCAAAAACGCAAATTCTGACTTTTTACGAGACTATCAAAATTTAAGATGTGATTAAAAAGCTGATCAGAACGGGATGAGATACAAAACAAAAGCGGGAGCACAAAAAGTGCTCCCGCTCAACTCTTCATTCAGATCAAAGAGAGGGTTTATTGTTTAAGACCTAATGCCTGTACGGTTTCTTGCGTCAGCGTTCCACCCTGAGCAAGTCCTCTAGACTGCTGGAAATCTCGAATAGCTTTCCTCGTCATCTGGCCCATCTGGCCGTCGATAGAACCAGGTTGAAATCCTTCCTGAGCAAGGACTGTCTGTACCTGTCTTATGAAGGCACCTTGATTATCATAATTACAGAATTGCTCTTGACGCCATTCAAGGAACGGTTCGCAAACTTGAACCTGCTGTTCAACACATAATGTGTTAGCAATGCCGGGTTCGCATGTTTCCCTGAACTTAGGAACAGAGCAGTCCACCGATTCTATGGCTCCTGGAACTGAGTACTTTTGAACCTTTGTGTGACTACAGACCTCGACAATTACCGGTTTCTTTTTATACTTAGGAGGTGTTATCACAGTAACTTCGCGGGATTCACAAGCAATATTAGATGCAGGCAGCTCCGGCTGGGTACATTTTTCAACCTCATAAGAACACGTTTTATATTTCTTTCTATAGTCAAAAGAGCACTCTTGGTCTTTATCTTTACACGTATATCCGGCTACCCAGTCGTATTCAGCGTCCTCTGTTTCTCTACACACATCAGAACAGTCCCAACAGGTAGATTTTTTTCTGAATAAATGATCCCATTCCGACTTAACCTTAACCTTTATTTTTGTTTTCTTTGACTGGCCCGGCAGTCCGACAGGTTCCTCATAAGCGACCTTCATCGTATCCGTTGCTGGGCGATATGCAGGACCAACCTCTTGTTCCTCACATGTAATATAGGTTATGGTTTTTGTTTTTTCCGGCTCCACGAGTTCATACGTCCAGCCGACTCGTTTTTCTTTGCACTGCACCGGCCTTCTGAGGCCGTAACATTTCTCTCTAACTGTTTTATCTACAGATACAGTTGTGGTTCCATCCTGCTGAACACCCGGTTCCGAACATGAAAGACCCGCGTCCAACTTGTTGAGGACAGTTTTGAACTGTCCCGGAGAAATACATTGAGACCAACACTCTCCGTCTTGGATGTCGGGAAAACAACCGCCGGCAGGGCATTGCTGTTGCGCGCATATTGGATCAGGACTTGTCGGCTGAACACATTCACCATCTGGCCCCTGCTGTTGCGATTGAGCATAGGCCGGACCCGCAGTAAAGCCGATCAATACCAGCATTATTGCCCCAAAAACCAACTTGATTCTTTTCATTACTATCTCCTGTTTATTGTATTAAAAAACGTACGTTTACGATCTTTCACTTACGGCACAGCAGAAACCATGGCGGAATCTGTGAAAATCCAACTTATTTGGCGGGCTGCTCACCCGGCACACCAAATTTGAAGCACAAAAAGACCTCCAGTGTTCTCAATCAACATCGCCAAACTTATCTTCTTCTTTAAGAAATAGCTGCTGATAAATTAAAAAGCAAATTAATTATTTTCGAACAAAAAATTAGTAGAGTAAAAAATGTTTTAATCGTAAGTTAGTTAGCCTGATTTGCCACATGTAACGCATAGATATTTACAGACTATTTTTTTTGCAATGCGGATAGCCCACAAGGCCGGACCATCAGAGTATCTTCAAATTCCGTAGTTATTTAATTTTCATTCCTTAGAGCATACCGAAGGCTTTCATTTTGGTGAATTTGTAAAATCCTTGCGTTCGCCCCGGTTAGCTGGTATAGAATACAAATCATTTGTTGTTGTTTGATTTTAGAATCAATCGCTCTGATTTTTTAGCGGATTGACTGTAAGTATATAAGGAGGAGTGTTGGTGGATAATAACGAAGAGCTTGTTCGGCTCGAACAACTTGTCGACAGCCTGATTAATAAGTATAATACATTGAAAAGTGATTTTCATGTTCTGCGAGAAAAACTTCGAGACAGTGAAGATGGATGTGAAATCTTAAAGCTGGATGTGGCCGAGTTGCATGAACAGCGTTCTGAGGTCAGCAAGAGAGTCTCTGGACTGCTTGGCCGTATTGAGCAGTGGGAATCTGAGCAAAAATCAGGAAAGGATGCACATGGAGGCGAAGGGGAGAATGAGGAGTTCTTTGTTGCTCCGTCTGAGTAGGAGTATGGTTGAGCAGAAATCGCATTACCATTACTTCCGGTAGGGCATGGAAGAACGTCTTATTCAATTCGCTCTTTTCGGGCAGGAATTCTCGTTTTACAGCAATGCGCCCGATGATGAAGTGCGGGAAGCTGTGGCTATGCTTCGTGAAGAATTAGAAGCAACCGGAGTCTCGACGAAGAGCACTGTGCCGTCCAGTAACCAGCTTGTGTTAGGAGGCTTACGCCTTGCCGCTCGTCATGTGAATCTGAAGCATGAATTTAATGTTTTTTATGCCGAGCGGAAATTGCAAGTTGAGAGGAAACAGTTAATTTCAGGGTTGATTGACAGTGTTTCTTCAGTATTGAATGAATAAATTGTATATTTTTTTGATATATATACTCTATATTAGAGTTATACGGGGTAATAAGTTTCCCTGCGCTGTTTGTGATCAACGGAGTATTGAGCCAACTCTCATTAAGAGGGCAAGCTTCGCTGTTGTATTATGGAAAACTTTATTGATTTCCAGACGATGACATAAGCGCGCCCACCTATTTATTTAGGTTTAATTATTGCGTTGACACGGCAGGGTGGGGATTTTTTTTCAGCGATTCAAAGGTGCTGGCCGTATGTACTTTTGAATAATTTTGAGTGAAAAGACGGGTGGAACTGCGTCCGGTGATTCAAAGACAATTCTGATAAGATCAGGTTTATCATATATCGTGTACCCCCCCCTCCAGAAGGACGCTTTCAAGGAGATATAGTTCCTTGTTGCACGGTTTGTATGGTTTGCAGTGGCTTTTATAACCCTGTCTGTTTGTGAAACAGGTATGTGATGCGGTGCCAATCTGGAATGATTTTTTTTGTAATATCATCTTTATAGTTTGTCTTCCATATCTTGCGGTTTCATTTGCGGAGCTTTCTCGATCTGTTCTGTATCAGTTGTTTTTCCTCACCTCTTCGTTTCCTGTCATTTCTGATCAGTTTCATGTACATTCTGTTGTTCTGTTCTTTATCGTTTTTTCGGACGGTTGAAATTTGCTTTGCTTTTTTTTCTGCACTGAAAATGACAAAAAAACAAAAGAATTTATTTGGTTGCTTTGCATTCTCGCTGTTTTTTTATAGCAGAAAAAATAGCATAACATAGCAGGTATATTTATTATGGTGATTAGCGGAATGGCGGTAATTCTGTTTGGGCTAGCATTCGTCTTCGGAATAACTGTCGGCTTTTTTTTTCGTAAAAAGATTATAGAGGGAAATCAAGCTGATATTGAAAATCAACGGCGTTTGATTATCGAAAATGCCTTACATGAGGCTGAACAGCTTAAAAAAGAACGTCTGTTGCAGGTCAAGGAAGAGATATATCAGAACAAAAAGGAAGCTGAAAAAGAAATAAAAGAGTCTAAGCGAGGAATTAAAGATGAACAGCGCAGGCTTGACCGCAAGCTGGACAAGGTGCATGAAGAGTTCAATGATCTGAAAAAAAAGGAATCCGGGCTGAATTCCAGAGAAAAAAAATTAAGTGACATGGAGCTGGTTGTCGCCGGGCGTGAGGAGGAATTGGGTTCCCTTGTAGAACAGCAACGTTTTAAATTGGAAAATATTTCCGGAATCAGCCGAGAGCAGGCCAAAGAACAGCTGATGGACTCCATAGAAAGCGAGGCTCAGATGGATGCGGCTAAACGGTTGGTGCGCATTGAAAATGAGATGAAACTTGAGGCTGACCGTAAGGGAAAGAATATTCTTGCGCTTGCTATCGCCCGTTATGCCGGGGACTATGTCGCTGATAAAACCGTATCTATGGTGCCGCTTCCCAGTGATGAAATGAAGGGAAGGATCATTGGACGTGAAGGTCGAAATATTCGCGCTATCGAGGCGGCGACCGGTATTGATATTATTATTGATGACACACCGGAGGCTGTCATTTTGTCGGGTTTTAATCCTATTCGACGCGAAGTGGCCCGCCAATCCTTAATTCAGCTGATTTCCGACGGTAGAATACATCCGGCCCGTATTGAAGAGGTGGTCGCCAAAGTGACTGGTGAGCTGGACGTGGAGATAAAAGAGGTCGGTAAGCAGGCCACGTTTGATGTCGGCGCTCATGGAATGCATGTGGAGCTGATCAATTTAATCGGTCGATTGAAATATCGAACCAGTTATGGGCAGAATATCCTTCAGCATTCTTTGGAGGTCGCCTTTTTGTGTGGCATAATGGCTGCGGAGCTCGGACTTGATGTAAAAAAAGCTAAACGGGCTGGCCTACTACATGATATCGGGAAAGCTGTAGATCATGAGGTGGAAGGTTCTCATGCGGTTATCGGTCGTGATCTGGCGAAAAAGTATGGAGAGCGTGCAGATATTGTGTACGCCATAGGTTCGCATCATGAAGATTCTCCGCCGAAAAGTGTGCTGGATGTCTTGGTTCAATCAGCAGACGCTTTGTCTGGTGCCCGACCCGGAGCTCGCAAGGAAATGTTGCAAAGCTACGTAAAGCGTCTGGAAGATTTGGAAAATATAGCCAATGCCTTTGAGGGCGTTGAAAAATCTTATGCTATTCAGGCTGGTCGGGATTTACGGATCATTGTGGACAGTAAGAAAGTGCATGATGAGTGTGCCACATTGATGAGCCGTGATATCGCTAAGGCTATTGAGGAGCAGTTGACCTATCCGG
Source organism: uncultured Candidatus Electrothrix sp. (assembly GCA_965363745.1). GTDB lineage: Bacteria > Desulfobacterota > Desulfobulbia > Desulfobulbales > Desulfobulbaceae > Electrothrix. The sequence continues at coordinate 5,809 of CBDTVG010000095.1, forward strand.
GGCAGATCCGAGTGACGGTTATTCGGGAAACCAGGGCTGTCGAGTACGCTAAGTAGCTTATTCGATATAGTTTATCTTTTTATATAATATGCGTAACTAACGATGCGAAGAACGTGCTCATGAAATCAGTTGAGGAACAAATAGCGCTCATTGAGCGTGGGTGTTCGGGACTTATTTCCCGAAAAGAGTTGGAAAAAAAACTCAAACAGGCTGTTGAGAAGGACGAACCGCTGACCATAAAAGCCGGTTTTGATCCCACAGCACCTGATCTCCACCTCGGACATACAGTTTTGTTGCAAAAAATGCGACATTTTCAGCAGCTTGGTCATAATATAATTTTTTTGATAGGTGATTTTACCGCTCTGATCGGAGATCCCACTGGTAAGTCTGAAACCAGACCCCCATTGACCCGTGATGATATCGCCCGCAATGCTGAAACCTACAAGCAGCAGGTTTTTAAAATTCTTGATCCGACAAAGACTAAAATTGTCTTTAATTCAACATGGCTTGGTGAACTTTCTTCGTACCAGATGCTTCATCTGGCATCGGAGCTGACTGTCGCCCGCATGCTTGAGCGTGATGATTTTAAAAAACGCTTTGACGGCAATAAGCCCATATCTATTCATGAATTTTTTTATCCGTTGATTCAGGGATATGATTCCGTCGCCATAAAAGCGGATGTGGAACTTGGGGGTACGGATCAGCTGTTCAATTTGCTCATGGGCAGGGAAATGCAACGTTCCAGAGGCATGCAACCCCAGGTTATCGTGACCATGCCGTTGCTGGAAGGCTTGGACGGTGTCAACAAAATGAGCAAGTCGCTGGGCAACTATATCGGCATTTCCGAGTCCCCGGATAATATCTTCGGCAAGGTGCTTTCTATAAGTGATGAGCTCATGTTTCGTTATTATGAGTTGCTCAGTGATTTGTCCTTGGAGGAGATTGCCACGCTTAAAGAGGATATGGAGCTGGGGAAGGTGCATCCGAAGGCGGTGAAGGTGCGACTGGCCAAGGAAATGGTGGAGCGTTTTCATGATAAGGATGCCGCTGATGCCGCTGAGAAAAATTTTGAAAAAATTTTCAAACAGCATGAGTTGCCCGATGAAATTGAGGAAAAAACAATTTTTGTGGAGGGTGATTCCATCTGGCTGCCCAAGTTATTGGTTGAGGCTAAATTGGTGCAATCGACCTCTGATGGTCGACGGATGGTAAAGCAGAATGCGGTGTCTGTTGATGGCGAGAAGGTCACCGATGTCAACGCTGAGATTTCGGCTAAAGGTGAGGTGTTGCTCAAGGTGGGGAAACGGCGATTTTGTAAGGTGATTTTTTCCTAAAGTATTTCTATATCTTTACATAATTTTCAGGCGGTGTTTTTATTCTTGCATTGACAGGCGGGGCATTCTCCTTTGAATTCAACGTGATGTCCTAGGATTTCATATAAGGTTACGCCCTTGGCAATTTTCGTCAAATTTTCAAAAATTTTTACTTCAATATCATCCACTCTATCG
>CBDTVG010000096.1:0-7287 GCA_965363745.1 uncultured Candidatus Electrothrix sp.
TAATCAGCATCGTTAATTAATATATGTTGTGACCCGAAAAAATACAGTCGCAGGAGGTGCAATGAAACCGGCAGAACGAATGGCTATTCCCCGTCAGCATCCGCAGGAACTGGACGCTACTGAACGAATAAAAAATTTCATGGAAGTTACCGCAGGCTATGATGAGGACACTGCGATACTTGAGGCAAACCGTTGCCTACAGTGCAAAAAACCAGCCTGTATCGACGGCTGCCCGATCCATAATGACATTCCGGGTTTTATCGGTCTGCTCAGGGAAAACAAAATCGAGGAGGCATACTGGAAGGTACGAGAGACCAGCACTATGCCCTCTGTCTGCTCCCGTGTCTGTCCTCACGAATTTCAATGCGAAGGCAGCTGTGTGCGCGGCAAAAAAGGAGAGCCGGTGGCTATCGGTATGCTGGAACGCTATCTTACCGACTGGATGGTGGCCAACCGCAAACCTATGACCAAGGAATGCGCCATCCCCAACGGACGCAAGGTTGCTATTGTCGGCTCAGGCCCGGCAGGAATCACCGCCGCTCATGTTTTGGCGCATGAGGGCTATAAATGCACGATTTACGAAGCCCTGCCCGTGTTTGGCGGCATGCTGTCCGTGGGCATTCCCCATTATCGTCTGCCGCGCGATGTTATCGGCGCCGAGCTCGCCTCGCTGAAACATTGTGGGGTGGAAATCAAAATGGGAGTGACTATCGGCCAGGACAAAACTCTGAACGAACTCAGGGAAGAGGGATATGATTCCGTGTTCATCGGAATCGGTGCCCATGAAGGCCGCAAACTCGGTATTGAAGGCGAGGAAAACACTAAAGGCGTTTTGCACGGGGTGGATTATCTGCGGCGGGTACTCAGCGGTGAAACCGTAAATATCGGCAAAAAGGTCGTAGTCGTCGGCGGCGGCAATGTGGCCATTGACGTGGCTCGCACCGCCCTGCGCACCGGTTCTAACGAGGTTTTTATCCTCTATCGACGCACGAAGGAAGAAATGCCCGCCTCCGGGGCGGAAATTAATCACTTAGAGGAAGAAGGGGTTCGGGTAGAATTTCTCGCCGCTCCGATTACAATCCATGCTGATGAAAACGGTCAACTGACCGGAGTCGAATGCGTCAGGATGGAACTTGGTGAACCGGATGACTCAGGCCGCCGCCGTCCGGTGGTTCAGGAAGGATCAAACTTTATTATTGAGGCCGACTCCATCATCCCGGCCATCAGCCAGAAGGTACAGCATGAGGCGGATAAGGGAACTGATCTGCAACTTGAATCCTGGGGCACCTATACGGTGAATTCCCGCACCTTGCAGACCTCGGTGGACTGGATATTTGCTGGCGGTGACGATGTCCTCGGTCCCCAGACAGCAGCCAAGGCTGTTTATCAAGGTAAGGTCGCCGCTGAATCCATGCAGCGGTTTATGGAAGGGCGGAATCTTGAGGAAGGGCGCAAGCTGTCCTGCTATATGGTCAACTGGTAGTCTGCTGACATTGTAAAAAAAACAGTAAAAAATATTGCGGGAGAACAGCATATCGCCGTTCTCCCTGTCTCTTTTACGGACGTTGGATCAAGGCTCGCCCTGAACAGGCTCTGACGGCTCATCCCCGTACAACTCCAGCATGTGCCCCATCTTGTCCCGTTTACAGCGGAGATAATCCCGATTCTCGCATTCGCAGAGCATCTCAATGGGCAGGCGGGCCACAGCCTCCAAGCCGTATCCTTCCAATCCAATAATTTTCTTTGGATTATTAGTCAAGAGCCGCATTTTGCGCACACCGATATCACGCAACATCTGAGCACCGATGCCGTAATCCCGGAGATCCGGCTTAAAACCGAGGTGGACATTGGCTTCCACGGTATCCATCCCTTCCTCATCCTGCAACTTATAGGCTCTGAGCTTATTGACCAAGCCGATCCCCCTGCCCTCCTGCCGCATATAGAGGATAACCCCTTTGCCTTCCTGCTCCACCATCTTCATGGCGGCCTGCAACTGGGAACCACAGTCGCAACGGGCCGAGCCGAACACATCTCCGGTCAGGCATTCAGAATGAACCCGCACCAAAATCGGTTCATCCGGGGTGATATCACCCAGCACCAATGCGACATGCTCAAAATTATCCACATCGTTGGTATAGGCGATAACCTTGAATTCTCCTGCATTGATGGTGGGCAAGCGGGCTTCCACAGCCCTATGCACCAAGATATCCTCACGCAGGCGATAGGCCACTAGATCCGCCACCGTGGCGATCTTCAGGTCATGTTCCTCGGCGAATTTCTCCAAATCCGGCATCCGGGCCATAGTGCCGTCATCCTTCATGATCTCGCAGATAACTCCGGCTGTGCGCATTCCTGCCAAGCGGGCCAGATCCACTGAGCCCTCGGTCTGACCGGTACGCACCAGCACCCCGCCTTCACGAGCCCGCAGGGGGAAAATATGACCGGGGCTGATAATATCACGGGGGGTGGCCTCCAGGGCCACAGCCGCCTCAATGGTTCTGGCTCGATCAGCGGCAGAAATACCGGTGGTCACGCCGGTGCGGGCCTCAATGCTGATGGTGAAGCCGGTTCCGTAGGGGGACTGATTGTCCTGCACCATCATAGGCAGGCCTAGCTGATCGATAATATCCGGACTCATGGTCAGGCAGATCAGGCCACGGCCATGGGTGGCCATGAAATTGATCGCCTCCGGGGTCACGGCCTCGGCGGCCATGCAGAGATCGCCCTCGTTTTCTCGATCTTCATCATCCACCAAGATAACGATTTTCCCGGCCTTGATATCTTCAACTACCTCTTCTATGGGACTGACAGCCATGATGCTCACTCAGTTATGTGTTGGCACTCCGCCGCAAGCGACAGGGTGAATCATTATCGTTATTTCAAAAATCCATGCTCCGCTAGGAAAGCCGGATTGATTTTACTTGCCGCACCCGCCCCGGAAGGCTGTTCCGAGAGCAATTTTTCCACGTACTTGCCAATGATGTCCACTTCCAGATTGACCCGACTGCCCTGTTGTAGCTTGCCTAAGGCAGTAATCGCCAAGGTATGGGGAATAATGGACACTGAAAAGCGATTGCCAGAGCAGGAGTTCACGGTCAGACTGACTCCGTCAATGGTGATCGACCCCTTCTCAATAACATATTTGGCCAATCCCGCATCAAGGGAAAAGGTGAACAGGGTAAAATCTCCCATCGCCTTCCGCTCCTCCACCCGCCCCAGGGTATCCACATGGCCGCTGACCAGATGGCCACCCAACCGGTCGGCCAGGCGCAGGGCACGTTCCATATTGACCTTGCTACCAACTTCCAGCATACCGAGTCCGGTTCGGGTCAAACTTTCTGGAGAAACATCCACCAAGAATCGACGGCCTTGAATATCACGGGCCGTCAGGCAGGCTCCGTTGATGGCAATAGATTCACCTTCTTCTGGATCGGTCAAATCAAAATCAGCCTCAAGACAGAAGACCATACCTCCGCCCGCAGGCCGTTTTTCAACAACCGTGCCCAAACCCTGAATTATGCCGGTAAACATGGATCAGGCCTGTGCCAATTCATCCGCAAGAGCGGTGAATTCTTCAGCTTTGCGTTTATGCTTGAAATTTTTATGAATAGAGGCGACGGTGCGATAGGTATCAGCCGCCTTCTCCTTCTCGCCCTTTTCCCGGTACAGCTCGGCAACCACAACCAGCACTTCAACCATGCCATTGGGGTTTCTGGTCAGTTGATAATGTTCAACGATGTCAAAGATAATCTCCATCGCCTTGTCCAATTCGCCCTGCTTCTGGTAAATCGCAGCGATTTTCTTATTCAAAGCCAAGGTGGAAAAGGAATCCTCTTCCTTCTCGCAGATGGCGTAGGCCCGCTGATAATGCTCCAAAGCCGTAGCATACTCCTGCTTCTCCAAACAGACATCGCCGAGCCGATCCGCAGCATTAGCCATTCCCTGCTCGTCCCCTTTTTCCTCAAATCCTTTCAGGGCGTTATGAAAAGACATGGCCGCCATGGCATAGTCGCCTTTTTTCAATTGCTCACGGCCTTCAAAGTAATCACGTTTTGCGGGATCGTTTTTCATGGCCTCTTCTCTGGCCTTTTCCGGGTCAGCTCGGCCGATGGAACTCAGGGGCTGGATAGATGTGGACATTATTTTTCTCCAAGAGTATATATCGTTCAAAAAGTAGGTACAGCTCATCACTCAGCGGTGAACATGAACACTTCGTACCATATAATTAATTTGTCATGTAGTGCGTTGTTAGGGAAGTGCTTTTCGTACAGCTTCGATTTCTTTTATCGTTAAGCCTGTCATTTCCGCAATAGTTTGTATATCAAGCACACCGGCTTTAAGCAGGTTGATTGATATTTCTACTGCCTGCTCTTTTTTCCCTTCTATTTTTCCATTTTTTACACCAATTGCGTATGAAGACTCAACCATACTCGCTTGATAATGAAGGTCATTTTGATATTTTTCGTATGCAAGGCGTTCTTGTTCTGGAAGTTTTAAGATGTCTAATTCCTGTTTGGCTTTTACCAGCCCTTTAGCTTTAAAACTTTCTTTTATCTCCTCATTTTTCAAAAAATATATCCATTCATCAAGTGTGTCTTTCGCAATATCGTTGAAACTGTTTACCTTTACAAGATAGTATTCAGGAAAAATTTGTTGTACTTCAGTCTTCTTGTAAAGTTTCTTTTGGTCTTCGGAAAGCTCCAGTACATCTTGATTATGCAACCCTTTAAAAAAGGTTGAGCCGTGATAGACATAGTCTTCGCCTTGGCCCAAATCGAAGTAGAGAATATTGACTGAGATTACTTTGACTATTTCCGAATACGGATCACCCTCGTTCAAATGTTCTGTTATTACCTTTGAGGTGCCGAATAAAATTCTTTGCAGATAATCAAATTCCCGCTCGTATTGAACTTCAATAATGATTATTTCATTCTTTTGGTTTTTTACTTTAAGATCAACACGATTAAATTTATCACGATATTTTTCTTGATTGCTCTCGCTTTCGAGAATTTCGAGTATCTGGATGTTGTCTTTTAAGAGTTCACTGAGAAAACCTTCTAAAATTTCAAAATTAGCTTTGCTTCTCAAGAGCTTTTTCATGGCCCAATCAAAGCTGATCAGTTTTCTTTTTGACATTTTTGCTCCCCGCATTACGATTAATCAGCCTAATACAAGCCAAGTTATCTACATATCAGGTGATTACTACTTCTTTTTCCTGTTCGCTTTTTTAGATGCTTTGGTCTGCTTCCTCTTAGATTTATTGCTTTTCTTCTTCGATTTAAAATTAGATTTAGATTTTGGCTTATTTTTAAATACTTCCTTGTTTTCCAAGAAATTTATCGGCACGTTTTTTGGTGAAGACTTTTGAGGTTGTTTAAAGCAGGCCCACCATGACATAGAATCATGAATGTTGTCTATTTGTCTTTTCTGTATCTTTGCCTTGAGGTTATTGATATAATAATCCTTTCCCAGCTCTAATACTTCAACAAATTCGTCATATCCAACATACCCGGAATGAATTAAGCCCTCATCATAGGCTTTTTTAATGGTCTCCAGCAATTCTTCTGGATAGATATCATAAACGCAACATGCCAACATATCATAAAAGGACGATTCAGAATCGGTTTCTTTTTTATCAAATAGCTCTTGATAAAATGACAGAATTTCTTCACGGGTTATATAACCTTCAATATAGGTATATGACAGAGCCTCCAGCGCTGCTCCACGGCAGTACTCATAAGCATCTTTGTTGAGTATCAACTCCTTGATTTTTTCAGGATTACCACCGCATGTTCGGAAAAGCACTATGGGTAAATCTTCTATGATAAAGTCACCGAATAAAGCCTCGGGCAACTCATCAGGCAGGCTGAACAATTTAACGAGCGCATCATGTGCCTTTTCTTCACAAAAATGGCCCAACAGCATAAAGGCGTATACATGCGTAAAGTAGGGGGTATCACGATTTGTAAACTTTTCAGGGTCGTTAAGCGCATTCTCTAATACAGCGATCAAATGAGGGGTGATTTCCTCACGTTGAGTAAGTGCGGCATCCACAGCGTTGCGTTTATATTCTTTATTGTAGATTTCGAATGATTTAAGAATGTCTTCTATTTCCATAAGATATGCTCAATTTTTTTAATGGTGTGTCAGTCGATTACGACCTTTTGACAACGACTTTCAGATTCATTGGTGCGCACAGCGCACCCTATTGGATAGAAGTGGAAGGCATTGAAAGTATCTCCAGCAATAATCAACTCTTCTTTAAAAATTTTTCGTAACTTTTTTTCAACGAAATATACTCTCCACCGGCACCTGTACTTTTTGAAAGGTAAAAGAACTAATACCCTAAGCCTCAATAGTAATTTTTATTTCCCGCTTTTAAATTTGGTTAAAAATATGATAAAATTCAATTTTAATCAAACTTAGATTCATCTTCATTAAACACGTAAACCCACGCTATCGGAGATAATGTCATAAACACTGTCAAGCCGACCAACATAACAAACTGGCTCCCCGCTACAGAACGACCAAACAACAAGTTTAGATTCCCGTTCCAAGAAGTAAATAAATCATACGCTATACCAACTATCCAAGCAGCTTTAAACCCGGAACCAAAGACACCTTCTGTTTTCCAAATCCAAATTACACTGCCAAGTAGAGCAAGAATAACTAGGCCAAAAGTAATTGATGCCAACAAAGGAAACAGGGCTTTGTGATCAAACAGTACCCATGTTCCATAGACAGTTGTTAGAACGTCCCAAAGGCAGCCAACTCCGAACAAAAATAATAAATATTTTTTCATCCCTTCACTCCAAGTACCTCGGAAATATAAATATAGACAGCCAGCGAGGCAATTGCGATCACCGATGCAATAATCATAATTTTATCTGCGCTGAAACTGCGAGTCTTCTTGTATGGCTCAGTCTTTTTCTTTCCTTGCAGCAGGTTAGGTCTCATGGCCAAAACAACAATAAAACCACCTACAATAGTAGTCACGCATGCGATCACAACCAAACCTATAAATCTAGTTATGGATATCTCTTGGGTCGCATAGTTTGTCACCAATAAATTGACCCATAAAGCTAAAGAGCCAAAAACAAATGCGCCAAGCAACTCTATGAACTTAAAAAGTTTATGGATTTTCCCAAGATCTGCTTCTTTTATTTCAGGTTGGCATGTCATTATTATACCGTTATTTATATGGATAGATGGTACCCAGCTATCCCTTTTTTTTAATCGTTTCCATCCGCAACCAAAACCGACACAAAGCCGCACGAGCCTCAGGAT
>CBDTVG010000097.1:0-7278 GCA_965363745.1 uncultured Candidatus Electrothrix sp.
TCAGTAGGCCGCAAACAACATATGTGAGCACTCCCACCTACCGAAAATATAATACTCTCCGCAGTCCACAGGTGCCATCGTATACTTGCAACACCACCTATGGACAGTGCAACACCACTGTCCGCAGCCCACAAAAAACAACATATTACAATAATCAAAAAAAGACGACTTGTTCTACCTGTAAGGTGAAAAAGCAATGTAGTTGCAGAACCTACGGTCGAAGATAATATAGACCCGATATAGCTGGTAGTTTCAGTAACTCCCGAAGCTCATCTCAAGATTTTCGTCCGATCAGAATGCAACTCTTCTTGGTCGGGCGAAAGCCTCCCTTGTTTTCCGCATCAATCCTCTGACAGAATTCGCAACATCAACTGTTCCGGCGCATTATCCAAGCCTTCGCTGATCCCGATAATCTGCTGTTCCGCCCGCTCCGCCCGCCGCACCGTTTCGGAATTCGGAAAAAAGGCCACAGGCCGCTCTCCCAGCTCCTTTTCTAAAAATTTCTGATCCTCCTTATTCTGCATCAGATTGCCGACAAAATAAACACGGGGAATACGGACATCGTCAGCCATTTTTTTGATCTTCAAGGCCGTGCGGATGCTGGATTTGGAGGGAATGACCACGATCAGCAGGCAGTCGGCCCCGGCCACTGTACCCCGGCCAAGATGCTCGACCCCGGCTTCCATATCCAGCAAAACCGTCTCGTCAGCCGTGAGTAGCATTTTCTTCAGCATTTTGCGCAGAACATGGTTTTCCGGGCAGGCGCAACCCCCTTCCGCAGTCTGAATCGCCCCCAGCACCATGAGGCGGATGCCGTCCCGCTCCAGCATAAAATCCTGCAACAGGTCATTAACCTCTGGGTTGAGGTTGTAAAAAGGCGAGCCTTCCGTCTTCCCGGCCCGTTCTGCCAGCAACCTGCCCATATCGGCAATGGGTCTGATTTTGTCGGCATCGGCGATACCCAAGGTTTCGGCCATATGTGGACTGGGATCAGCGTCAATAACCAGAACCTCCCTGCCCTGTTGCCTCAACGCCCCGGCCAGCAGGGCCATTATGGTTGTTTTGCCGACACCGCCCTTGCCGCTGATCGCTATTTTCATATTTTTCGCTCTTGAATCTCTTGCCTTGCCCCGGCAGAGTGGTTAGTATATAAAGGATAACAAACGTATAAGTTGATAACCCGTAAATTTGACAAGGAGTATACAATATGCAGACAAAGTACGCAAATACTGCCGTGACCAATACTGAAGCCCGGCAGCAGGCATCAACAATTTTTTTAGCCAAGGTCTTTAACTGGATGGCTGTAGGGCTGGCCCTGACTGGTGCTGTGGCTTGGTTCACCGCCACCTCCGGCCTTGCGAAATCTATTGCGACAAGCCCTGTTTTTATAATTTTGATTGTTGTTGAACTGGGTATGGTCATTTATCTTTCCGCCCGGATCGAAAAGATAAGGGCCGCCACAGCTACAGCCCTGTTTATAGGATACGCCGCCTTGAACGGATTAACCATGTCCGTCATCTTTCTTAGATATACAGGAACATCTATCGCTGGAACCTTTATGATCACAGCCGGAATGTTTGGATCTATGGCGCTTTACGGCATGGTGACTAAAAAAGACCTTTCCGCTTGGGGTTCCTTTCTTTTTATGGGATTGGTCGGAATCATTCTCGCCTCAATTGTCAACATGTTCATGCATAGTTCCGTTCTGCATCTGGCAATATCTGCGATCGGCGTATTGATTTTTGTCGGCCTCACAGCCTATGATGTCCAGAGGATCAAGACCATGGGTGAGCAGGGAATTATGGAGCAGGGAGGAGAAGCTGTTCAGAAAGGCGCAATTCTCGGCGCACTTACCCTGTATCTTGATTTTATAAATCTCTTTTGGATGCTACTCACCTTTTTCGGGGGCAGTCGGGACTAATTAACCGCTTGACACCCACCTGACGATTATAAGCCAGCCACGCTGGAGACCGGTCAATTCCCCTGCCCGGTCTCCTTTTTTTTTCTCACGGCCTCACCACCCCGACTCTTCTCACTCTTCTCATTTTTTCCTATCAGCTACAAGCCCATATTTCTTTGAATAACCTCGCGGGGTGACCATCTTATCCTGAAAAACAAAGGTTGCGCTGTTCCCTATGATCACCGTTGTTTGCATGCCGATATCTTCAACAAGCATATCTTCCAAGTTGGTCAGCCGGACGCTCTCGTGACTGCGGGTCGCCCCGGAGACAATACCCACCGGGGTCTGCGAGTCCCTATGTTCCAGCATAATCTCTCTGGCCCGAACAATCTGGCTGGTGCGTTTTTTGGATTTTGGGTTATAAATCACCGTGACAAAATCAGCCATCGCCGCAGCCTGTAGGCGTTTTTCTATCAACTCCCAGGGAGTCATCAGATCGGACAAACTAATCGCTGCAAAATCGTGCATCAAGGGCGCACCAAGGACAGCGGCGCAGGCGTTGAGTGCAGCAATACCGGGAACTATCTCTATCCTGCTGCCGCTTCCGGTGTCTCGCACCAGTTCGTAGACCAATCCGGCCATGGCGTAAATGCCAGGATCTCCGCCGCAGACCAGAGCCACTTTTTTGCCGCTGTCAGCCAATTCCAAGGCCCTGCGGCATCGGTCAATTTCCTGCATCATGGCTGAGGAAAGCACCTCCTGATGGGGAGCGAGACAATCACCTATAAAATCAAGGTAGGTCTTGTAGCCCGCCACCACATCAGCCTGTTCAATGCTCTTGCGAGCGCGGGGAGTTATCAAATCCACCGCTCCGGGGCCGATGCCGACCACTGAAAGAGTGCCGTTCTGCCGTTTATCTTTATATATTTTATCTGTGATCATAAGAGAATACGATTTTTTTGTCAAAAAGGTGGGTGTCATAGACAACTGAAGCCGCATACAAACGGCTTCACAAAATATGAACGGGGACTATAGCAAACCTCAGTGCGGTTGCAAGAAAAATCACTGAACGCAATTAGCTATGGCAAGCTCAAACACCAGACGGGCGGGCTTGACACAAAAAATACCTTTTCTTAAGGAGGTAAGTAAGGTATCATTCAAATGGGCTTAATCTCTTCCGAGATGCCTCTGAACATCTTGCCTGTATTCAATAATGTAAGCAACTATTCAACCTAACAACCAAAAGGAAAAATGACATCCGTAAAAAAAAATATACTGGTGCTCATCCTCGCGTCACTGTTGATGTTATCCTGTGACAAAAAGGAACCTGAGCGACAAGTTAAATCGAAGCCGGAACCGACAAAATATGTCTCCGCACAGCAATCTGTTTCCATGCTCAAGTTGGTGCCAGCTGACACAATTTTTTTCGCAGGAGGATTGAAACCTTTTCCCCTTCAAGAAGCCCTGGATTTGAATGCGAGTAATTTCAATATGCTCAAAGGCGTTGATCCGACTGAAATGTTACCAGTTTGGAAAGACACGGATAAAGAGGGACGGCGTATGGCCGTTCAGCTCTGGACAGATTATTACTCAACCATAATATCTCCAGAAAATCAGCTAGAAAGCTGGGGATTTGAAGAAAACCCTACAGCTATTTCCTATGCAATAGGGTTGGCTCCCGTCCTTCTGCGTATCAGCCTCAAGGATGTCCAGCAGTTTAACAAAAAAATTGATGAGCTTGAGGTGAAGGCAAAGGTTACGACAAAACCGGAGACCTTGGGCAAAGCGACCTACAGGCGTTATGTATTGAACGAAACAGACCCGTCTGTGGATCTGATCGTCGGCGTGGACGATAAAGATGCGGTGTTTATGCTGGATATAGGAGTTGACAGTGAGTCGACTGTTTCTATGGCTCTGGGGCAGACCAAGCCCGCTCAATCTTTAGAGCAAAGCGGACGGATCAAGGCGTTGCAAACAAAGTATAAACTGCATCCCTCTTTTATCGGCTATATTGATCACCGTCAGCTGATCACTGGATTGACCACTCACGACGGTAACAGTATGGCTAAAATGATGCAAAAGCTTGCTTCCAAATTCAAAAAGGATGAAAAATATCTCAATGAATTACAGGAGGTAGGTTGTCGCAATGACCTGACAGCTATCGGTGAAAATTGGCCGCAGACTGTTTTCGGTTATACGGCTCTGGATTTTCAGGCCAAACCGGCCCGTATGGAGTCGTTAATGGTGGTGGAAAGCAATGATGCGCCGCTGATGGAAGGACTGCGCTCACTCCGAGGTTTCATCCCCGATTATGTCCGTAAATCTTCCGATTCAGTTGTTTTTTCTTATGGAATCGGCCTTAATCCAGAAAATATAGGTCCGTTTCTCATGAAACAGTGGACGGAAATCACCCAAAAACAGTACAGCTGCTCCTTTCTCAAAGAGATGCAAAAGTCTGTAAAGGAACAGAATCCGGCTATGGTGAGTATGGCGACTAGCATGGCAACCGGTGTGCGAGGAATAGCGTTTTCTTTGCTTTCCCTGACTATGGATGCGACGGAAAAGGGTGCGACACCTATGCCGAAAGATATTGACGCTGTCATTAGTTTGGCGGCGAAAGATCCTGCCCTGTTTGTACAGACAGTTGCCGCAATGCTTCCCATGCTGGCAGAATTGCAAATCCCGGCTGACGGCACGCCGATTCAGTTGCCCATACCGATTCCCCTTCCATTTCCAACTATGGCCGCAATAAACGGTTCCCATCTCACCGTGTATGCGGGTAAGAAAGCTGAAGCGATAGCGAAAGGTCTGAGCGAAGTGTCCTTGGAGTCATCGCAAGGATTCATGGCCGGGGATATTGATTATGGAAAATATTACGGTTTGCTTGGGGATACCATTTCCAACATGGACATAGCTGGCGGTCAGGATACGCAACAAACCATGAAAATCTTCAAAGCGATGAAAGATGCCGCAATGCGGGTTCGACTGGATATGGATTTCACTGATCGTGGTATCGAAGTAAATGCGGACGTGATCTCAACCCATTAAGAGGTTGCTCTCTCCGAATTCACGTAAAGCAACTGCGCTTCGGTTTGAAAAAATAACAAAAATTTCAAATCGGAGCGTAGCAGTATCCTCAGCCGTCCGCATCAACTCCATTCTCAAAAGAGATCGCCGGAGTGTTTTTTCTATTCAGTTTTCATTCCGCTATTGACTCACAGGCAAACAGTTCATATATTTATTTTTCAAATTATTGTGAGTTTTGCCGAAACATTTTGTTTCGTACGCAAGTATATATACTTTAACTTGTTAGGCGGATTCCTGTTTCCTCATCCTCAAATACTTAATCCTTACCCCGTAATACAGGAATGAATACTTTTTACAAAAATCTGAGTATGTGGCTCGTCATAGGGCTGACTGCGATTCTATTGATCAACCTGTTCAATAAACCGCAAAACCTAAGCGTTCCGATGACCTATAGTCAATTCTGGACAAGCGTGGAGACTGGAGCCATTAACAGGGTTACCATCCAGGGGGAGAAGGTGTTGGGCCAATCTGCTGATGGACGTCCGTTTGTGACAGTCACTCCCAATGATACTGAGCTGATTCCCATGTTACGCAGAGCGGGTGTAGATATCGCTGTTAAAGCACCTGAACCGCCCTCAGTCTTGATGACCATCTTTATTCAATGGTTTCCCATTCTACTGCTGATCGGCGTATGGGTTTTCTTTATGCGCCAGATGCAGATGGGAGGCGGAGGCAAAGGCGGTGCCATGGGATTCGGCAAAAACAGGGCGAAACTGCAGGAAGAAGGAGAAGTAAAAGTCACTTTTAAGGATGTCGCCGGTATTGACGAGGCCAAGCACGAGCTTGAAGAAATAGTTGAGTTTCTTAAAGATCCGGAAAAATTCACCAAGCTTGGTGGTCGGATTCCCAAGGGCGTGCTGTTGGCTGGTTCTCCGGGTACAGGTAAGACCCTACTGGCCAAGGCCATTGCTGGCGAAGCTGAGGTGCCGTTTTACACCATTTCCGGCTCTGACTTTGTTGAGATGTTTGTCGGTGTCGGAGCCTCACGGGTACGTGATTTGTTCAGTCAAGGTATGAAAAATGCGCCCTGTATTATTTTTATTGATGAAATTGACGCAGTTGGACGGCACCGAGGTGCTGGCTTGGGCGGTGGACATGATGAACGTGAACAGACTCTGAACCAGCTGCTGGTGGAAATGGACGGTTTTGACGCCAATGAAGGAGTTATCATTATTGCCGCCACAAACCGCCCGGATGTCCTTGATCCTGCTCTGTTGCGTCCTGGTCGTTTTGATCGGCAGGTGATTGTTCCTGTGCCTGATATCAAGGGGCGACAGTTGATCTTGGAAATTTACGGCAAAAAGACAAAAATGTCTAAAAATGTTGATATGGGTGTCATCGCCCGTGGAACCCCAGGATTTTCCGGTGCAGATTTAGAAAATCTGGTCAACGAGGCCGCCCTCTTGGCCGCCCGACAAGATGCTGATCAGATTGATATTGAGCTACTGGAAAAAGCAAAGGATAAAATAATGATGGGCGCAGAACGCAAATCCATGATTATTTCAGAAAAAGAAAAAGAAATCACCGCCTACCATGAGGCTGGTCATGCTATAGTCGCCCGTTTGCTACCGGGAACAGATCCCATCCACAAGGTGACAATTATACCTCGGGGCAGAGCTCTCGGCCTGACAATGCAGCTCCCCATTGATGACAAGTATACACATTCTAAAACCTTTCTTCTCAGCAATATCGCCATTCTTTACGGTGGCTGGGTTGCTGAAAAAGTTATTTTTGGTGAAATAACCACCGGGGCGGGCAATGATATCGAACGGGCTAGTGAATTGGCCCGGAAGATGGTTTGCGAATGGGGCATGAGCGACGAGTTAGGGCCGCTCTCCTATGGCAAAAAAGAAGAACAGATCTTCTTGGGCCGAGAGATATCCCAGCATCGTGATTACAGCGAGGAAACAGCCCGTCGGATTGATGATGTGGTCAAAAATATCATCTTTGATGCCACAATATCCACCACCACGTTACTGGAAGAGAATATTGATATTCTGAAAGCGGTGGCCAATGAGCTGCTGGAAAAGGAAACCATTACGCTTGAAGATATTGATCGGCTTATTGAAGAGCTGAAAAAGAACAAGATTGAAGCGGCCGAATCTGAGATACAATTAGAGAAAGTGGCTGATAAAGGGTAAGATTTTTTTAGGGGGGAGACGTTTTCAATAAACCCACAATCCCCTTACCCTACCCCTACATAAAGAATGCAAAGGCACAGGCTTATCCCTGTGCTTTTTTTGGCATGCTTCATATGCACCCAAAAGTAGTTGACACTTTCCGCAAGAACT
>CBDTVG010000098.1:0-7218 GCA_965363745.1 uncultured Candidatus Electrothrix sp.
ATATTTCAACTTCCGGTGCCCGAATTATAAGTACGGTTGATCATGCGTTGCAGACTGAGACTCTGTATAATTTGCGCCGTGAGCTGTCACGACTCGATGTCCGTCTGCGTGGCTATGAGCGTGAGGAGATGCAGAAGGAATATAAGGAGCTGAAAGACGACCGTGAAATCAGAGAGAAAGGATTCGTCTTCGGGCGTATTAAAAAAATAGACAAAACTGACCCTAAGAAACCGGTTATCTCGGTCAGCTTCGGACCGAAACAGCCTGACGGCTTTATTGACCGTCAGGGTCTGGAGCGAATGCTTGTCGCTTTGGTGAAATACAGAAAACAACGTTGGGCGAAACCCAAGAAAAAAGATCTGGGCAATCTTCTCTCCCGTCTAAAAACCGGCGACAAAGTCTA
Organism: uncultured Candidatus Electrothrix sp.; assembly: GCA_965363745.1. Classification (GTDB taxonomy): domain Bacteria; phylum Desulfobacterota; class Desulfobulbia; order Desulfobulbales; family Desulfobulbaceae; genus Electrothrix. Next base: position 404 of record CBDTVG010000098.1, read on the forward strand.
TGTCAGTGTTAGAGAAGTGGATTTTTTTGACGGCACTCCGATCTTAGATTTAGAGCGATATCCTAAACTGCAAGGAGCAGCTCTGGTTATGCGGCGGGGAATGATTCGAGCCATGGCCGGGGGTGTTGAAAATCGTTTTTTTAATCGGGCAGTTTCCGCAAAACGGTTGATGGGATCAACCCTTAAACCTTTTTTATTTGGTGCGGCCTTGCAATTAGGCTGGAGTCCCTTGGATCAGCTTGACAACAAAAGAAATGTTTTTCAATTCAGGAGACAGCCTTATTTTCCCCGCCCAGACCACAAAAGCCCGTTCAGCCATGTCTCTCTGAGCTGGGCCGGAGTGAAATCAGAAAATGTGGCGGCTGTCTGGCTTTTGTATCATCTGACAGACCGTCTGACACTGACGAGCCTGCTGGAAATGGCTTCCAAACTTGACATGGTGCCGAGAACAAACAAAGGAAAAGTTGAGGGGTATAAAGGATTTAGTGCCCGTATTCGGGATCACTTCGACATTCATATTACCTCCGAGGTTCTTGATCGTGCCGCCTATGAACAGGCTATCCGCAAATTGGAAGCGGACTTTTTACTTGATGGTCGCTCAGACGAATACCGCCGCTGGAAAAAAATTCCTTACGGCCTTTATTTTAAGACGTTTCGCTCAAAAATTTATCAGAGCCTGAAGAAAAAGAACTTAGATGCTCGTCAGCGGTCGGAATACTGGAGTCGTATTGATATTTTAAGAAATAATTACCTGAGATTAAGAAGCACGCGACAGGCGTTGCAAAAATATCATCAATATATTGATCGCCGGCCTCAGGTGATGGACAATCCTTTTGCATTTTTTTTCACTGAGGAAACTCCTCATGAAAACCATAAGGACCGCCCCGCAGGTACCATTGCTGAGGATAAAAGGGGTGGTCTGATTTATACGCTGAATAAAAAAGTGCCATCCGGTTGGCGATCTGTTGGTGAGACTGCCATGCGTCGACGCTTATCCTCCCTTTTTCCCGCTGAAAAAGAAGCTCTATGGGGGAACATCTTACTGGAGGGTAAAGTCAGTGTTGAGGGTTTCGAGATGATACAACGACAAATGCGGAAGAAACGGCGAGCTTTGGCGAAACATAAAAATTATTCTATGGAGGTGCTCACCAGTATCCCGGATTACCGAATAATGATCGGCTTACAGTATCTGATTCATCTCGCCCGACAAAGCGGTGTCAACAGCTCGCTCAAACCGGTGCTTTCTTTTCCTCTCGGCTCCAATGTGATTTCCCTGCTTGAAAGTCTGCGTATGTATGAAACTTTGGTGACCGGCAACAGCTATGCCGTGAAGCTCCCGGATGAGCATAAGGAGGGGGAAACCTCCGACAAACAGGATGGATTAGCGATTATTGAACAAATTGTGGATGCGGACGGCACGGTTATTTACTCAAGGAAGGCGGCAACGCAACCTGTATTTGATCAAAAAACCAGTAACGAAATAGGCAGCATTCTGCAAAATGTTGTACGGTACGGAACCGGTCGTTACGCATGGAGAAATGTCAGATTGCGGAGTGAAAACGAAGAGCAGAACAGCAAGCTGCAAAAATTGGATCTCCCGTTGCCGCTCATGGGCAAGACTGGCACGGCGAATGATTTTCGTAATGCCGCTTTTATGGGCTATGTTCCTACAGAAACAAAACCGGAAAGTGTTGCTTTTCTTTCCTCTTCCGGTTATGCCGTAGGGGTGTATGTGGGTTTTGACAATAACGATCCCATGAAGAAAGGAACGACACACATCAGCGGCTCCCAGGGGGCGTTGCCGACTTGGGGCAAAATCGCCGAGGCATTATATACGATAGAGGGCGTGGCTGACCGCTTGGATCCAGTGGATCTCGCTTTTGAGGGCATCGTGCTACAATATCCCGACACTGGTCAGTATTTTGTGCCGGTGCGCCATAAAAAAGGTGGCCTCATGAAAAAAGGTCAGATGGGAACGAAAACGGTTATTGCTCCGTCCAGTCCTGTGGTTTTGGAACATGGTGTTCGAGGAAAAGATGGAAATTTTCAACCGGAACGAAGATTCATGCCGTTTTGGCGAAACCGGTTACCATAAAAACATCACGGCTGAAATATTTTTCAGGGTCTTACTTGGCCTCGATGCAGAAAAGACGAGCATTTAAGCATGCTGAGAAAAAAGTTTTTTGGGTGCCTCATGAAAAAGCAATTGTACAGATACTCTTTTTCTGATAATTTTATTTTTTTTATAGGTTGGCAACAATCTGTTTAAAAAACTTAAAGTTCAAAACTGAATTCCCATACAGCCCGCAGTGCTTACAAAGAGGATGTTTATCAGGTGTGCTCACTGAATTGCAACAGGAAATCACTCGAACTTAACAATACAAAAAATAAACAATGTATTCCTCATCGACTTTTTTGAAATCCAACTTCAGAATATTGCTGTTGGGAGTGACGGCTTCATTTCTACTTTCCGGCTGTCCCGGTGCCAGACATGCAGTTCAACCGTACAGATCGACTCCTGAAGCTGTCGCGCCCTCTCAACCGCAGCAGGAAATTATTCAGGAAAATGAGGAATTTTCTCATAAGGAACAAGTCGCTTATGCACGACAGGTGCTGTTGCCGATTCGCACTACAGTACGGGGACGTATTGCCTTTTACAGTCAGAAAATGAGTTCCTGGCAGAGATTGGAACACCAGAATTCTTTGAACCGTTCTCCTGAACAGACAGAAGAACTTATTTCATGTAGTAGCAGAGTCCTTAATTTATATGAGACATATAATAAGTTGCAGGTCACCTTGTTCAACGGCCAAGTTGAGACTGCTGAACGAGAGCAAATTATCGCCACCTTGCAACATTTGCAAAAAAAAGATTTTTCTTATCTCGAAGGAAAGTGCCCGCCGTTATTTAAAGAGCTGAGTGCTCCCCCTCAATACATCACTAATATTCTCAAGAAAATCAATCCGATCAAGGAGATAAAGTCGGAAATTATTCCTGTCGAACGTCAGGCCATATTTGAACAGCCTGTTACAGATTATCGTACGAATTCCGCTTTGGTTGAAACACAATATAATCAAATGATGCAGCGTGTGGAACCGAATCCATTCTTCACCGCCGTACAGCCTGATCATAAAAAAAAATATCAAGAAGCCTCAGCCTTGTTGCAACATGGACGCGCACAGGAGGCCCGTGGCAGATTCAGTGATTTATTGGCCAATGTGCGGCACCCCGGTAACGATGCGTTACAACTCAAGGTGTTGCAAAAATTTGCTGAACTTGAATTTGCGCTTAAAAATTATATACCTGCGAAAAGGATGTACGAAGAACTGGAACAACTTAACGGATCTTTCAAGAGGCAATATTTATTAGCACTTCAGTCTGTCGATTCGCACAAGGAGGAAGTGGATGCGTATGCGTCGTTGTTGCTCGGCTGTCTCACATCCGCCCCGGAGCGGGATGGATTTACCGTTATTCAGCAGGCCCATGCTTTTATGCAGAATTTTCCCGTTTCATCTCTGCACTCCAGCGCTGCCGAGCTTGCCGAAAAGTCTGAAAAAGATGCAGAACAATGGTTCTATAATCTGCTGACCAAGGCAGATCAGTTATCAGCGATGGGGAAAAATCAAAAGGCGTTGGAGTTGTTAGGGCAAGTGCCTCTTGACATACTTCCTTTAGACAAACAGGATCTTGTCCAACAAAAAAAGAATGCCTTGGGGCCTTCTGCGGCGATCATGGCCTGGGACGTTCCCTCCTCCTCGATCATTAATATTGAAGCGGCCTCTGACAGAACAAATAAGGCGGTTGTTATCAAGGAAGGGGCTTCGGTGAATATCGCTTCGCCTCCGTATGAACAGCTTGAAGAGATTAAACATCAACAAGACATTCAGGTTTCTTACACTGTTGCACAGGAACAACAGAGAACAGCTTCCGATGAACATACTTCTGTTGCGGCTTCGCGGAAAACATGGGATAAGGGAATAAATGCATTGCTGTCCACGGAATATGACAAGGCAATTGGTATTTTCTCCGACTTGCTAAATACCTCTCTTGGGGACAAGGCCCTTAAGAAAATTGAAGAAGCGTCACAGGCGGCTGGTCAGGATGCCAGAAAAAAAGCGGCTAATTTTTTTCAACGAGCCAACAGTGCCACAAATCCTGACGCTAAAAGAAAACATCTTCTTTCCTCAAAAGAATTACTTGAAGATATTTTGCTAAAATATCCTCTCGCAGGCCTTGATGCCAAGGTGAAACGTAATTTAAGCCGTGTTGATAAAGAATTGGCATCTATTAAGTAATTAAGTAGGCCCGTTTTAGTAATTATGTAACATCACTGAGAAGGCAAATAAGGTTGAGGAGTGGTATGCTACTGAAAAGAACAAAAAATATTTTTAAATAAAAATACTTTAACTAACAGGAGTTGAACTATGAACAAAAATTTTATTATTGGAATACTTGCCGGTTTGTTAATTATGTCGTCTCTGTGGGGACAGATCGAGACACGATCAAACAAAGATCTTAAAAAAGAGAAAGTGGTCTTACAGAAACAGCTGTCTCAAGTCGAAGCGAGCACTGTCAGCTCCGGGGAAGAATTGCGGAAAACAACAGCCGAATTAAATAAATTCCAGGTGGAGTTTAATAAATCAAATACCTTACATGAAAAACTGAAAAAAGATCTTACGGAAAAAGATGCCGCTTTGGCTGCTCTACAAGCTGAGAATCAGCAACTGATTGAAAAACAGAAGAAGCTGGTTCAAAATAACAGCAAACAGGAAGTTGCTCTTACGGAAAAAAATACTGCGCTTGCGAAAAAAGACACCGTTTTGACCACATTGCAAGAAGCGAGGAAGCAATTAGTTCAAGATAATAAAAAACATGAAAGTGCTCTTGTGGAAGCCGTTGGAAAAATCAAAGCATTGCACAAACAGCTGAAAGAACAACAGGTCTGTGCGATAGGCAAAGAGGAGGCACTGCACAAACAGCTAAAGAAACAGCAGGCTGTTTCGGCAGACAAAGAGGACGTATTGCAAAAACAGCTGAAGAAACAGCTAGAAGAGCAGCAGGCTGTTGCGGCAAAAAAAGTGAACGCATTACAAAAACAGCTGAAAGAGCAGCAGGCTAATGCGGCAGGCAACGTGGAAGTATTACAAAAACAGATGAAAGAGCAACAGGTTGTCGCGGCAGGCAAGGTGGACGCATCACAAAAACAGCTGAAAGAGCAACAGCATAAATTTGCCACTCAAGCGCAGGCTGCTGAACAAAAAAAGGTTGAGGACAGCAAGAAAATGCTGGAGAAACTGCGGGAAGCTGAAGGAGTGATTAGGCAACTGCAACAAGAGCGGGCAGCAGCGGCGAATGAGACTGAATCTCTGCGTGCTCAGGTTATTGGCTTTGAAAAAGTTGTTGAAGAAAGGAATACGAAAATTTTTGAATTTAACAATGACCTAAATGATTGCAAAGTAAATACGAAAGTCCTGATTTCCAAAATCGCAGATCAAGAAAATGCGGAACATGGCCTGCAGGAAAAAATGCGTTTTATGGTGAAAAATCTTGTGCAACAACAAAATGATGCCGCAGAAGAGAACCAGGCCGCTCAAAATCAGGCTGAACAACAGTAGTATTTTTTTCGGGGATGGTCGGTTGCGTTGCCTGCGCAACTGGCATAAAAGGCTCAGGATGTACGGATTTGTTTAATCTGACTTGACTCCTGGGCCTCTTTGTTTTGTTCCCCTGATCTGCTCCCTCTTTTTCCGCAAAGTTCATTTTTCACCATTATCTTGGAGACAGATGTGCAGCCGATCATTGATTGGTTTTATTCTCTATATACCGTCACCCTTGCGAATTCCCATGTCTGGGGTTTTCTGGCGAGCCTGCCTTTTATTGTCGGGGGCATAGTGGGCACGGTTTTTCCAGCCCTTCCCGGCACAGTTTTCATCCTGTGCGGTTTCCTCGTTTACGGACTGATTACCGGTTTTGACAGCCTGTCAGGCTGGTTTTTTATCGGTCAAGTTGCGCTGGTCTGCCTGAGCTATGCGGTTGAATTTTTCGCTACGGCATTCGGGGTTAAAATGTTCGGCGGCTCCAAAGCGGCCGCTTGGGGGGCTGTGCTGGGGTCACTGCTGGTTTTTGTTCTCGGCCCTATCGGTATTATTGTCGGCCCACTGCTTGGTGCAATTGCCGGGGAACTGCTTATGGGCGAGCAGGTCAAACAGGCTTTACATTCGGGCTTCGGCTCCTTTTTGGGATTCATGGGCGGAGTGGTGGCCAGCTTGATTATTTCAGGAATAATGATCGGCTGGTTTGTTTGGCAAATATTATAATCTGTCAAGGTGCGAAAGTATTGGCAGGATCAGACGTGCTTGAACCGACTGCTGAATTTACAGGATTCATATTTCAATAACCAAAGTAGCGCAACCGTAAATAACCATGGGAAAAACACTCATAATAGCAGAAAAGCCCAGCGTGGCCGCCGATATCGTCAAGGCCCTGCCTGGTAATTTCAAAAAATCCAAAACCCATTTTGAAGGCGGCGACTATATCGTCTCCTATGCGGTCGGTCATCTCGTTTCCATCGGTTTTCCCGAAGAGATTGATCCGAAATTTCAGAAATGGACTCTGAATAACATGCCTATCCTGCCGAAAAGTTTTCCCTTGACTGTACTGCCCAATACCAAAACCCAGTACAACGCCCTGAGCAAGTTAATCCGCCGCCGGGATGTGGACGTGATCGTCAACGGCTGTGATGCCGGTCGCGAGGGAGAATTGATCTTCAAATACATCCTCAAACACGCTTATACCAAATCGGTGGCCGAAAAATCCA
>CBDTVG010000099.1:0-7198 GCA_965363745.1 uncultured Candidatus Electrothrix sp.
CCGTGCTGTATTCAAAAAAAGTGTCAACTACTTTTGGGTGGATATGAAGCATGCCTAAAAAGAAATTTAATCCGCATTGACAAGTACCACGTTGTGGTATTTAATATAGTTAAAGGCAGTTAAAAGTTTTTTTTATACACATAAAAATGTAATATCCTCCTTTCTTTTAACTGCCTTTACCTGATCCTCCCGCGCCTGCGCCTCTCTGTAACGCCTCAAAAAATACATTACCCAAAACAAAACAGCTCAAACACTCCAAAGCGGACGAGCTGATAATTTTTCAAAATGTATGCTGATTTTTTCTTGATTCAGGATTATTATGAGGAAAATTATTTCGCATTCAACAAAATACATCATCAGGAGAGATATGATAAATAAAGTGATTTTAATAGGTAACCTCGGAGCCGACCCGGAGCAACGTTCTACTCAGGCCGGGACGGCGATGTCCACCTTCAATATCGCCACATCTGAACGATGGAAAGGCCAGGACGGGCAGATGCAGGAACAGACCGAATGGCATCGTATTGTCGCTTGGCGACAGCTGGCTGAAATCTGTAATGAATACCTGCGCAAAGGCTCCAGAGTATACATTGAAGGCAAGCTGCAAACCAGAAAATGGCAGGATCAGAACGGCAATGACCGTTATACAACAGAAATCATCGCCCGTGAAATGAAAATGCTGACTCCGCGCGGCGAAAGCGGTGGTGGTGGAGGTAGTTTTGATCCCGGCCCTGGAGCACCTCCGAGCGGCGAGTACGGCGGCGGTTCTACAGGCGGCGGCCATGATGATTCTTTTTCCGGCGACCAATCCGGCGGAGGCGGCGGAACTGGCAGCGATGTTCCGTTTTAAACAAGCCTCTTGCGATTCAAGGCGGAGGGCCGGTTGTGGCTCTCCGCCTTTTCTGTGATTCCTCGCTTTGCGTCCCTTTCTGTATTCTTTCATGAAACCTGCCTGAAAAATACAGCTGCTTGTCAATGTGAGCGGGCGGAAGAATAAAGAAAGAATAAGATTGGACAAATTCCGCATAGTTCTTATCTTATATCCGCAACGGAGAAACATCCACTGCCTGAAACTGGAACATAAATATAAAAAGGCTCATCTTATGTTTCAGCATTTTATTGAAACAGAGCCTGAAGAAAAACGACAAAAATGGAATACTATAAAATTCTCGGCGTGGAAAAAACAGCGTCCGCAGCTGAAATCAAAAAAGCCTATCGTAAGCTGGCCTTGAAATATCACCCGGACAAAAACCCGGATAATAAGGAAGCTGAGGACACGTTTAAAAAAATAAGCGAAGCCTATGCTGTCCTTTCCGACGAAAAAAAACGACAGGAATACGACACCTACGGTTCCGCTGGATTTCAACAACGTTATTCTCAGGAAGATATTTTCCGAGGATGTGACATGAATGATATCCTCAATCAGTTCGGATTCGGGGGCGGAGGCGGAGGAAGAGGCGGTCGCACGAGCTTTGATTTTTTCAATAAAGCTGGCGGTGGAGGGGGGGGGTGTAGCGGAGGCGGTTGCCGTCCCCAGCCTGTTAAAGGACAAGATCAGACCTATGAACTCTCTGTTTCTCTTGCGGATGTGTTGCATGGCGCGGAAAAAAATATCAGCCTGCGACGAGACGGCGGCAACCAGAATATCTCGGTCAAGGTACCCAAGGGTATTGAATCCGGTAAACGCCTGCGCCTGAGCGGCAAAGGTGCGCCCTCTTCTTCTGGAGGCCCTCCCGGTGATCTCTATCTTAAAATAACTGTCCAGTCTCATGAAAATTTTAGCCGCGACGGGGACAATCTGATCATGGAGAAAAAGGTTTCATTCAGCGAGGCCTGTCTCGGCACCACTGTGGAAATCTCTTCGCTGGATGACAGAAAATTCAAGCTCAAGGTGCCAGCCGGGGTACAGCGGGAGGCTAAGTTGCGGATCAAAGGACATGGCCTGCCATCAGGGCCGATAGGCGACCGAGGTAATATTTACGTAAAAATTCAAACTGATATTCCTAATCAGTTGACAGAAGAACAGGAAGAAGCTGTCAAAAAATTGGCGGAACTAGGCTTATAACGAAACAATCGCTGGTCCGGCTGCTCGTTCCCCGACATTGACGTTTACTCACAAGTCCGCATCTTGGGACTGAGGTGAAAAAAACAAATTTTATCCCACGGAGAAAGATAATGGGGCAAACCATAGCTGAAAAAATTTTTAAGGCGCATCTGCGCGACACCCCCACGCCTGAAAACATGGTGCTTGATATTGACGTGATCATGTGTCACGAGATCACCACGCCCATCGCCATTATGGATTTGGTGTACAAGGGCATGGACAGAGTGATTGATCCTCAAAGGATCAAGGCGGTCATTGACCATGTGACTCCGGCCAAGGACTCCAAGACAGCCACACAGGCCAAGATCATGCGAGACTGGGCGAAACGTCATGCAATCAAAGACTTCTTTGACGTGGGCCGCAACGGAGTCTGCCACGCCTTGTTTCCGGAAAAAGGCTTTATCCGACCGGGAAACACCGTGATCATGGGCGACTCCCACACCTGCACCCACGGGGCCTTCGGTGCCTTTGCCGCTGGAGTAGGAACCACGGATTTGGAAGTGGGCATCCTCAAGGGTGTCTGTGCTTTTCGCAAGCCGCAATCTATGAAAATTGAGATTACAGGCAGTCTAAAAATCGGAGTGTATGCCAAGGACGTGATCCTCAATATCATCAAACGGCTCACTGTAAACGGAGCCACGGATATGGTCATAGAATTTTGCGGCCCGGTCGTGGAGCAGATGGATATGTCCGCCCGTATGACCCTGTGTAATATGTCGGTGGAAGCTGGGGCGACTTCAGGACTCTGTCTGCCGGACAAAGTGACAGCCGATTACCTCTGGCCCTTTATCCAAGATGACTACGCTTCCGTGGATGAGGCTGTGAAGGCGTTCAGCAAATGGCATTCCGATCCTGATGCCAAGTACGCCGAGACCATGACCATTGATGTCTCTGACTTAAAACCCCAGGTCACCTATGATTACAAACCCGACAAGGTCAAGGATATCGACGAGCTGGCCGGTGCTAAAATTGATCAGGTCTATATCGGCTCCTGCACCAACGGTCGCATTGAGGACATCCGGGCCGCCGCATCCATCCTTCGAGGGCGCACTGTCGCCGCTTCTGTGCGGGGAATCCTGACCCCGGCCACCCCGGCGATCTACTCTCAGGCTCTGGACGAGGGACTGATCAAGATATTCATGGATGCCGGATTTTGCGTGCTCAACCCTACCTGCGGAGCCTGCCTCGGCATGAGTAGCGGTGTGCTGGCGGAAGGCGAGACCTGCGCCTCAACCACCAATCGGAATTTCAACGGACGTATGGGCAAGGGCGGCATGGTGCATCTGATGAGCCCGCTGTCAGCGGCGGCGGCGGCGATCACCGGCGAGATTACAGATCCTGCGCAATTTATCAATTAAGCGGCCTGCCAGGCTGTTACAGAGGAGCAAAAAAAGACATGAAAGAATTTGGCGGTTCAGCTTTTTTTATAGACAGAGACGACATCAACACAGATGAAATTATCCCGGCGAAATACCTCACCGAGATCACCAAACGCGCTTTGCAGCCTCATCTGCTGGAAGACCTGTTTCTTGACGGCAAGGAATTCGACACCGGAGCGAAAGATTTTCAAGAGGCGGCGGTACTGGTGACCCGTTCCAATTTCGGTTGCGGTTCATCCCGTGAACATGCTGTTTGGGCCTTGGAAGTCAATGATATCAATTTAGTGATCGGCGAGAGCTTCGCCCGTATCTTCCGGCAGAACATGTTTAACTGCGGCATCCTCGCAGTTGAGCTACCTGCTGCGGACATTGACCGCATCTTCGCTCTGGCTGAGAATGCTGAAGATACTGAGGATGCTGGTGGAATCAAGGTCGGCATTGAATTGGAATCAGACACCATTGTCGCTGAAAATGGCAAGGGAGAACGGCTTAAATGCGGCTTTTCCATGAACTCCTTTGATAAGGAGCTGGTGGCGGCTGGCGGCTGGCTTGCCTATGCGGATCAGAAGTATTGATCTTGCTTTGATTTTTCCTGTTTCCGGTGCGCAACGTGGAAACTGATTAGCCTATTCGATATTCGATCACTGATCATTAACCGAACAAACAATTGGAGAGTTCCATGCTACAGACATTGGGAAGATTCCCTTGGATATTCAGCCCCATCATCTATCTGGTGGTGGTTCATCGACTCAACATCTCTTTAGAAGGCCCGTTGGGCTATACTTTTATTGGCGTGGCCGTGGTGGTGCTGTTTATTGAGTTTGTGAAATCAGGGGATATCGGGACGGTTTCGTTTCTGCTCGATACCACCTCTTCGGTCATTGCGCTGATAGCCTCCACGGCGTTGCTGACTTATATGTTCTTCACCCTCCAGGAGACACCGACTTTTTTCCATTGGTTTGGTTATGCAATCATTGTCGGTGACGCCCTGTTCAGCCCGGCCAATGCCTTTCGGACAGCACTGCGGAATTTTGGGGTTGCTGGACAGTAGAAAAAAAGGGGGCGGATTCATTTTTTCGCTTTTTAGATCGCACCTGCCCTGCGGAAAATCTCTTCACAGAACCGTTCATTTCCGGTCAACCACCCGTGCCGCAGGGCTTCTTTGATCAAATTTATTTCTCTGCCTTGATTGACTGCACATAAACAAGGCATAGGAAAAACAATGGTCTGCCTGTCAAAAATCTCGCCGATAGACCCATCTTTTCACATCATCCGGCGTGAAAATCATTGAGAGGGAGGCGGGCTTTAATCAAAAAAAAGCGGGTGTCCTTCGGATAGCGAAAAAAGTTCTAATTTCACTTTGCCCCTTTGTGCTTACTTTTTGCTGCGTTCACCAATTTTAAAATTTTTTTCATGGAAAGCATAAGAGACCGAATTTGATCAGCCCTATTTTTTGGAGATGTAATATCTATACAATGCATGGAACTGATTTGGCGAGGGACCTCGCTTGGTTTTATATTATACAAAACAGGAATAATGAAGAATCTGTTGCCATCCCGTTTTTTCCTGTTAAAAGCATGTATAATTTCTTTCTTAAGATAAGCAGATTTTAGAGAATTATGCGTGAGTATCAAAATAAATATTTTGCAATTATTAATTGCTTTCAGCAAGACAGAACGCCATATAGTATCTTCTAATAACTCTGCGTTTTCACACCATGATCCTATATTATTTTTCATCAATTCATCTCTAAAAATCGAAGCTACTTTTTTATTTACAGATAAAGAGCTTATAAATACATCCCTATCTTTTACCTTAATTTTTGATAGTGGGATATTCTTGTATTCGGGAATATTTCGAGCAATATTGATATGTCTTTTTACTGAAAACATGAATTTTTCTTTGGAAAAAGGTTTTAGCAAGTAGCTATCAGCCCCTTTATAGTAAAATTCTGCGAATGCATCAGGAGATAAGCGACCTGACATGACTATAACTTGCGTTCGTTTTCTTTCTTTCGTTAAAAATTCCAGAAGCCCAAGACTTGCCTCCTTATTACCCTCTTGTAAATAGATATCGAGTAAAACAAGATCCAATTTCCGCCCTTGAAGAGCAAAAACATCCATAGCTTTTTTCGCTTCTTCCGCAGAAATAAAAAAGTGAACGTCAAAAAACTTTGGATTAAAAAGCTTTTCAATAATTTTGTGCATAAATTTACTATCATCAACTGCAATTACTAAATATTTCATTGATGCCCCACTGTTGTGGATTCCCCTGAGAATTTCGTATATTTCAGATATACTTCTTCAAGAAGTTGCCGCACCTTGTGCGTATACTGATCTTTAAAGATTAAAATGCTGAACCTAAAAAGTAAACAGGAAATCTTGCTTGTGATGTAAAAAAGAGGAGATGTTGCATGGGGGCATATTTTTTTTCGATGAAGCTTGTACGGAAGGTATGCGTATCGGCTCAGATGGAAGCGTTGGCAGGGAGGCGGCTTTCACGGCTTCAATCAAAAAAGAGGTGGGTGGTGGCGTGAACTGGATCACGCTCTGACCGAAAATTGGGCCGGACATCGTGAATGTCATAGCGGCGGCGACTGTCCTATTGATTTGATGACAGCAGAAAGTACGGTTTAGTAAACCTTTCGTTCAATTTTATAATCGAACGTGTTGCTCTATCATATCAGCCCCAATTCTTGAAAGGATTGTTGAGGAGATTGGAGTTATAATATCTGGCCTCGCCGGTAACCTCTTTCATGACCCAAGCGGGGATATCTACGCTTTCACTCTCACTTTGCATCTCAACTTCCGCAACGATGAGACCCTTATTATCGCCACGAAATATATCAACTTCCCAAGTATGACCGCAATGTTCAACCAGGTATCTTGTCTTGTCAATGATAGGGCCGCTACAAAGTTCTGCTAACATTTCGTTTGCATCGTTGACTGGTATTTCATACTCAAATTCAGATCTGGTTGCACCGGTATTTTCACCTTTCAGGGTAAGGAACGCCTGATCACCTGATAAGCGTATTCTTACGGTGGAATTATCAATCGTAGAAATATACCCTTGCTTTATTTCTACTCCAGATTTCAACTCTCCGAGTTGAGAAATATCAATTATAAATTTACGCTCTATCTCTTTTGCCATGAATAGCCTGCTCGATTATTTTGAGTATAAGGTTTGAAATCAATTATCGGTCGTTACCCGTTTACCCGGAAATTTTTTATCGAAGCCGGGAAGAACGCTTCGTAGACCGGATGAGACTTTTTTCGTCGGTGATTCATTGTACCCCTGCTGTATTGAAACGAAAGGGGGAGTATGATTGAACAATTATTCAATCATACGATACTCCTTATGAGTACGCAGGTGGTGTATAGTTTAGCATAATCATCAATCCAGGAGAACGCACTGTTTTTTTGTTTAAACACCCCATTCTGTTCAAAGGTTCAAAGGAGTACGTTATGAAAAAACCGGCTATTGAAATTACAAGTTATACAGATCCCTACTGTACATGGTGTTGGGGATCGGAGCCGATCCTGCGGAAGATTCAGGAAGTCTATGGTGAACAGGTTCATTTTCGTTTTGTGATGGGAGGCCTGGTTGAAGACATGCGTCAGTTCAGCGATCCCGGTGCGGGAATCGGCGGTAAGTATTGGTACAAACAGGTTGCCGAACACTGGCTTGAGGCATCAAATCGTCACAAGATGCCGGT
>CBDTVG010000100.1:0-7157 GCA_965363745.1 uncultured Candidatus Electrothrix sp.
TAGACCGGTGTGTCGCGCTTCATCAGGGACATAGTGAAGATTTCATCTCCGGGCTTAATGAACACAGAACGGGCACCTTTCTGGTCGATGCGGGATTGAATATCCATGGAGAAGTAATAGCGGGCCCGTTCTGGAGCCTCAAACAAAAATAAAACTTCTTGGAGGATTCCTTCAATAATCTCTTTTTTCTTGAGCGGGTGGCGGATAGTGAGCAGTTTTTCTCCGGCTTCCACAAAGTGATCATTTAAGTCGGAGCGGAAGGAGGAAATTGTGCCGTTGGTCTTCGAGGTCACCACCTTGGTGTTGCGCTCTCGATTGATCTCATACAGAGGAGTGCCCGGCTTATGTTTCCACTCGCCTGACACGCCCTCCACTTCGCTATTTTCTTCAATAAGAAAAAGCACCTTACCCGTATGGATAGCGTGCATATCCACATAATTATAGGGGTCGGATCGATAACGGCTGAGAATCTCGTCAAAATGTATTTCTTGATTAGAGGACATAGTTAGTAGATTACTTTTTATATTTTATGTTCGATGACTGTGGTTGACCTTGTTGATACTGTCGTTAACAACGATACATAACCGACTGTATAATAGACTATTTTGTTGGTATTTTTGTGCTGGCTGGGAGGAAAATAGCCAATATAAAAGACAACACTTTTAATGCATTTTATACTTTCAGTTTGACAAGATAGCAAGGCTATTTTACACATTGCCTACAACCTTATTTTTTTTGAAACGATTGAACATAGGTAATGAGTGGTGAGCAATGAACAGTGACAGGATATACAGCGACGGCAGAGTGACAGAGGATTTTTCTTTTAACGACGGCGTCGCTGAAGTTTTCGACGACATGCTGGATCGATCCGTTCCCTTTTATCGCACAGTTATCGAGACCACTGCCGCCATGATTCGGCATCTGGCAAAGCCCGGAGGCACGGTGGTCGATCTCGGTTGCGCTACAGGCTCAACTCTATTGGAGCTTTCCCGCCTGCTCCCGGATATGGAACTTTCTTTTGTCGGCATGGACAATGCCCCTGCCATGTTAGACAAGGCCCGACGCAAGGCGGAGATGTTCGGCAAGGGCTCTGTTCTTGAATTTCGTCAGCAGGATATAACGGATGTTGATCTTTGCGCCTGCCTCAAGGAAACAGGGGCGGATATCATTATCTGCAACTATACCTTGCAGTTTATCCGTCCTTTGCTCAGGCGGGAATTTGTTGACCGCCTTTATGCCGCTCTGCCTGCAGGCGGGATGCTTTTTCTCAGTGAAAAAATTATCAGTGGCCATGGTTGTCTGAACAGAAAATTTATTAATCTGTACCATGATTTCAAGCGAGAACAGGGATATTCTGAACTGGAAATTGCCGCCAAGCGCGAGGCCTTGGAAAATGTCCTGATTCCTTTTACAGCGGAGGAAAATATTGATATGCTGACCGGAAGCGGTTTCAGCGGGGCGGAGATGTATTTTCGTTGGATTAATTTCGCCTCGTTTGTTGCTTTAAAAGAGATGAACACGGATTGAATCATTTTTTTTCTTGACAGAAAAACAATAATTTATTCATATGTTCATGTGTTAGGCATCAAGTGCCCAATTATTTTTTTAAGTGGGCTTCGCTGGCGAAAATTTTTTTTCGCTCCAGCTGGCATTTGTAGTACAATAATTCAGGTTGTGATCAAGATAATGGATCTTGGTAATTTTTAACGGCTTGAATTCTTTTAAGCGCCAAAGTACCGCCGCATATTGAAATTACGGCTGTATTTTACCGTATATCATGTTTCTATGTGATATACGAAATATACACAATTATTGATAGTTAAATTTAATGAGGTGATGACGTTATGAAGAATAAAATGTTAATTTTTATGTTTGGTCTGTTTTGCTGTTTTCTCTTTGTCGTCCCCGGATCAGCTTTTTCCCAAAATCGCAATTATAGCTCTAATTATAATAGCAATTATCGTCCCAGTGATGCCAGCAAAGCTGCTGATTATATAGCCAGATCAGCGGTGAAAACAATATATAAGAATTTATATGCTCAAGGCATTCCTTGGGCGCAGATCCGCGATCAGTACATGCCTGATATTTTAGCTAAATCGTTAAGATCGGTCAAGAGGAATTATTCCAGTCGAGTGATTCTGAGAGAATTTCTGCCGACGCTGATCAGCTCTTATTACAGTGAAGTTGACAGAATTAACAAAGAACATCATTTGGTCTGTTTTCAATCCGAGTTCATTGTCAGTACACTGGTTCCCTTTATTCAGGCCTGTGAGACCAATTTAGGACAGTGGCAGATTTCCGTGGAGCAGGTTGCGGAGGTTGTGTTGAATATTTCTTATCCTTATGAAGTTTGTACTGTTTCCCGCGGAAGATCATCCTGTAAAAACGAAGTACAGAGCGCATTTAGGGATGCCTTTGATTTTAATTTTACATCTTCCAGATTTAACAACGTCTGTTCCGATACTCGCTGGATGTAACAGAAAGTATTAACAGTGGATAATTGCAATACATAAATTTATAACAAAGGTGTGTTAGTGATGAAAAAAATATCATTTTTCTGCTCATTATTAATTTTTTTGTTCGTTATGGGATCTTCAAATCCGTCATCAGCGGCCAGGAAAAGTTTTTATTATAAAATGGCTAAAAAAACATCGTCTAGGATTGTGAGTAGTTCTTGGAGAAATCTTGGCGGCGATTGCAATAAAGCAGATCAGCTGATGCAGATTATTGGGGACGCTGTGGACAGGGTGGCTAGGGATATCAGAAGCGGAAGATACAGAGGCAGGATGGCTGTGGATTTCGGTAATGGTTATATTGAGGGACTGGTCAGCACCTTGGATGATATCATTGATCATTGTTCCAGCCAATGCAGCATGATAGGTCAGGCATCCGGTGAGTGGTCAGCGGAAATATTTTGCGCTGTGTCCGAAGTTGTCGGTCAGTCCGCTCAATTTGACGGTCTGGATGATCGACCGAATTTGATTTGCGGTGAGGCCTATAGAATGAGTTGTGAATCCAGCTTTATCGGTCAGGCGCAAAGAATGTGTTCACAGTATGCCGTCGGGAATAATTTTGATATGTACTATCCCGCCAGCAGAGGCGGATGCTGTTCTTATGATATGGACGATTGAACTTTTTTTTAAAAAATATGTAGTCCGTGTAAAAAGTTACAGGGAAACCTTGAGGGAGATCGTTCCTTCAGGGTTTTTTTATCGCTACAGTTTATAACTGAATTCGCAGGAGAATTCTTTACAAGAAAAAATGGAGATAGGCAAAATGGCCGGTTATAAAACGTCAATTTTTTGTATGGCTTGTGTTTTTGTATTTGGTGCACAAAATACTTCTTGGAGTAATCCTAATCAGATTTCAGATTCGTCTTCTTGGTCCCTCCATCTTCCATTTGATCTGGAACCGTTTGAAGCGACGGGAGCAAGATCATTAGGCATGGGGAATGCCTTTGTAGCTATTGCGGATGATTCAACCGCAGCTGTGATCAATCCTGCGGGCCTAATAGCTGTTCAACATATGGAATTCACAGCCAATTTACGACATTCATCGTATAAAACTGATTACCTTGACATGCCTGCGGATACGATGAATAATTTTTTTGATATGGGTTTCGATAAAATCAGAACCTTTGATAAAGATATTACGGATTTTTCTTTTATCGGATTAACCTTGCCGGTCGTGCCCGGACGAATAGCCGCCTCGGTTTATTACAAAAATTCAAGTTTTGAAGCGGCTGATGGGCAAAATGTCGGCCCTGTGCCAATCCCATTCTTTCCACTGCAAGGTATACAAGGTATATTAAAAAAAGAAATTGATGAGTATCAGAAGGGAGTTTACGGGTTGGCCGGAGCGTTCAATTTTGAGGGTATCTTTTCTGTAGGTGCCTCGGTGAATGTAGAAAAATTGGATACCAGCTTGCATGATCAATGGATCATTAATAGTTTTTCCAACGATATACTTGAGGAGACAAGTAGAAATGACAGTCGTGTGGAAGGCGATGATACTGACATTACGTTCGCTATAGGCGCATTGTATAAACCTGTCAAAGGAATATCCATAGGTGTCTCTTATCGTAAAGGCGCAAATTTCATCATTCCCAATACGACCACAACTTGCGATGCTTTCGGTGTATGCAATGCGATATCTACTAACGACGTAACTTTTGATATTCCTGACGTTTGGGGAATGGGTATCGCTTGGAAGGCCCTTGACGGTTGGTTGTTTTCCGCACAAATGGACATGGTTGAGTATTCCGTGTTACAGGATGCCACTACGAAAAATCTCACTATGGATGACACCATAGATGATGGGCTTATTTTTCGTTTCGGTGTGGAAAAGAGTTTTTACGTGTCCGGCTCCTCTGAGTATCAGTTAAGAGCCGGTGTGTTTTCCGTTCCTGATCATGACGGCTTTCAGGCAATTGATTCCGACAGCATTTACTATACCTTGGGTGGCGGTGTCACGTTAAATGAGCAGATCAAGTTGAATGTGGGTACCAGCTTTTCAGAGGATCTGATGGATGCCGTGTTGTCTTTTTCATATAATTTTTAAAGCGACTGCACAGAGATAACGGGGTAAGCCAAAGTCAGAACGGGAGGAGAGGCATGACCACGTTAACGAACACGCCCGAAGAAACCCTGCAACAGGTCTTCGGCTTTGAAGGTTTTTTACTAGGGCAGGAAGCGGTGATCTTAGCTGTTCTGGCGGGCCGTTCCGCCTTGGCTATTTTCCCTACCGGCCAAGGCAAAAGCCTCTGTTATCAATTACCTGCCCTCCATCTTCCCGGCCTGACCTTGGTTGTATCGCCGCTCATGGCCCTGATGAAGGATCAGGTGGATTTCCTGATCGGGAAAGGGATTGCAGCGGCACGTTTGGACTCTTCCTTGGATTTTAAGGAAGTCAATGCGGTGTATGAGAAACTGCAACGCAATGAGCTGAAGTTGCTCTACGTGGCTCCGGAACGCTTTGCCAATGAGCGCTTTGTGGGCTTGGTCTCCCGGTTGCGGCTTTCTCTTATGGTGATTGACGAAGCCCATTGCATTTCCGAATGGGGCCATAATTTCCGTCCTGACTACCTCAAGCTGACTGAATTAGCCAAGACCTTTGCCGTGCCTGCGGTGCTGGGTCTGACCGCCACGGCAACGCCCAAGGTAGCAGCGGATATCCGACAGAGCTTTGCTGTTGCCGAATCTGACTGTATCCAAACCGGATTCTATCGCCCCAATCTTACCCTGCTCTTTGAACCGGCTGATGAGCCGGATCAGGCTCTGCTGCATCGACTGACTGAGCAGCAGGAAAACGGAACCGCAGGGCCGAGCATCGTTTATGTCACCCTACAACAGACAGCAATGCGGGTGGCCAGTCTTCTTGCCGGAGCAGGCTTTCCGGCCAGACCCTATCATGCTGGCATGAAGGATGAACAACGGCAGGAGGTCCAGGAATGGTTTATGGCCTCGGATAAAGCGGTTGTGGTTGCCACTATCGCCTTTGGCATGGGCATTGATAAGAGCAATATCCGTTCGGTCTATCATTATAATCTGCCCAAGAGTCTGGAGAATTATGCCCAGGAAATCGGCAGGGCAGGGCGGGACGGTCTGCCGTCAACCTGTATTATGCTCGGCAACGGTAATGATCTGCATGTGCTGGAGAATTTTGTCTACGGCGATACCCCGGAACCCGACCATGTACGGGACTTTATCGATCGTATTATCGGGCAGGACACGATTTTTTCCTGCTCGATCTATGATCTCTCCGGCCTGTTCGATATGCGACCGCTGGTGGTGAAAACCCTGCTCACCTATCTGGAGCTTGAGGGGTTGCTCGCATCCACCGGGCCGTTTTACAGCAGCTACTTGTTCAAGCCCTTGCGACCTTCTGCGGAGATTTTTCCTCGCTTTGATGCGGAACGACAGGAGTTTCTCAAAAAACTGCTTTCCTGCGCAGTCAGACAGAAGATCTGGTTCAGCATTGATTTGGACGAGGCAGCGCAACGGACAGGCAGCCCGAGAAAACGGGTGATTGCGGCTCTGGATTATCTGGAACAGCAGGGTGATTTGGTGCTCAAGGTCAGCGGGGCGCGTCTCGGTTTCAGAAGGCTTGCTGCTGATCATCTTGATATCGCAGCCCTCAAGGATGGGCTGGTTACGCGATTTGCGCAGCGAGAACACAGTGATTTAGATCGATTGGGATTGGTGGTTGATTTGGTGAATTATGCAGGATGCAAGACCGGGTTCCTGCTGCGATATTTCGGTGAGGAACCCCCCGCGAACTGCGGGCATTGCTCGTTCTGTCTGCACGGGGAGAATGGGCAGATAAGCGGCAGACAGACCGAAGCAGGGGTGCCGGAGCAGAAGGGGCTGGCCGAAGACCTGCAACGATTACGAGCGGGATATCCGCAGATTTTGGCAAGCCCACGCCAAGTTGCTCGCCTGCTCTGCGGCCTTTCATCACCCGGACTGACCAGGAATAAGTTGAGCAAGCATGAACTGTTCGGGAGGTTGGAGCAGTATCCTTTTGCGGAGGTTATGGAGCGGGTTGCGAATCACGTGTAACCTGTTGAAATTATTTTATTTGTTACATGATGAGGGGGATAATTTTACAGGGCATGAGAAAATTTATTCAGTACCCTGTTGCATCTCCTTTATATTCTGCGCTATTTGAAATTTAGAGATGTTAATCCCACACCGCCAGCAGCGCGGGATTTTATGCTTATCGCCGTCGCCGATACTCTCTGCTACGTTCCGCCTCAAGCTCATACGCTACAAATCGGTTGCCTTCCCTGAAACCTTCCACCTCTACGTACCGCCCTATTTCGACCCGCCCGTGTTTTTCTTTGATCTGTGTTCTGTCGGTAACCTCAACTTCACGGCCATTGACAATCCATGTGCCATTCAAACCCTCAGTCGGCATGCTGTCGATTATGCCATAGATTTTACTCTCTCCTCCCCCTCTGCTGCCTCTGCTGGCCTCAACTGTGCTCGCACAGAACAGGCAGGTCAGCATTGCAGCCAACGCAAACAAGCCGGTTATCATTTTTCCTGCTGCAGAATGTCGGGGGGATTTCGTACAATTGTTCATGGTGTCTGTCCTCATTTGGGCATGCTTCATATGCCAGTTGACACTTTCTGGATGAGTTGATTCTCATTTCA
>CBDTVG010000101.1:0-7097 GCA_965363745.1 uncultured Candidatus Electrothrix sp.
CGTACCAGTGGCAGGCCCTTTGGGATTTTCCACGACGCCACGTTTATGGCATTCCGCATAATATTTGTCATCAAACCAGTCTTGGCACCACTCGTATACATTGCCGCTCATATCATGCAGGCCCAGTTCATTGGCAAGGAGCTGCCCAATTTCCTGGGTTTGGTCGTTGCTGTTTTCGCTGTACCAGCTCACCTGCTTCAGCCGGTCGCTGCCTGCGTATTTATAGCCCTGACTGTATTGACCGCCACGGGCCGCATATTCCCATTCCGCTTCTGTAGGCAGGCGAAAATCTTTTCCTGTGAGTTTATTCAGTTGCGAGAAAAAATCCTGCGCATCTTCCCATGAAACAGTTTCCACAGGACGTTGTTCACCCTTGAATTTGGCAGGGTTGTTCTCCGTCACTGCTTCCCATAACCGTTGGCTAACCGAAAATTTTCCCATATAAAAACCGGATACCCGGACACGGTGAGCAGGCTTTTCGCTATCGAATTCTCCGTTATCATCACCCATTATAAATTCCCCACCCTGAACCGGGCAAAGATCAAGGTCGGGCAGGGGAGGGGGGATTGTACTATTTTTTTCTTGCATTGCGTTGCCTTATGCCAATTTTAAAAAAAGCGGCGGAATCTTCATACCCCAAAGGGGTTATATAATATTAGCTTGGGGTAACACCCCAAGGTAACGATACTCAGGGTGTTACCCTGAGCTGATCTATACAGCCCCTTCGGGGCTAAAAATTAGCCGGGGCTTCGCCCCGAATCCCTTTGCCGTTCACTGCGCAACGGCGGTCGTCGGATTGTCCCGCACCTCCTTACAGCCGTTGCTCCGTTCTCTTACCTTTTTCTTTTGCTCACGGGAAAAGCAGGATCAGCCTCCAGCTGACTGGAAGGGCAGAACCAAGCGGAAGCCCATGTTGTCAATACGCCCCACCGGGAGATTGCGATACCGATAGACAGAGCGGCAGTACAACGGGTCGCGGAAGTAGCTGCCGCCCCGGACAACCCGGGTCGTACCAGTGGCAGGCCCTTGCGGATTGTTCACGATACCGGTTTTCTTGCATTCCGCATAATATTTGTCATCAAACCAGTCTTGGCACCATTCCCAGACATTGCCGCTCATATCATGCAGGCCCAGTTCATTGGCAAGCAACTGCCCGACTTCTTGGGTTTGGTCGTTGCTGTTTCCTCTGTACCAACCCACTTGCTTCAGCCGGTCACTGCCTGCGTATTTATAGCCCTGACTGTATTGACCGCCACGGGCCGCATATTCCCATTCCGCTTCCGTGGGCAGTCGAAAATCTTTTCCTGTGAGTTTATTCAGTTGTGAGAAAAAATCCTGTGTATCTTTCCAGGAAACCTTTTCCACTGGTCGCTTTTCACCCTTGAATCTGGAAGAATTGCTGTTCATGACCGCTTGCCATACCTCCTGGGTCACAGGATACCTGCCGATGAAAAAATCAGACAGCTCGACCTGATGGGCGGGTTTTTCCCGGTCAGGAGATTCAGGATCATCACTGCCCATTGCGAAGATACCGCCTTGGACGTAAACAAGCTCAATATTAACGCCAGATGGCAATGAGATTATACGATTTTTTGTCTGCATTGCTGTGCCTTGTTTCAGATTTAAAAAAAGTGGCGGAATCTTCATACCCCGAAGGGGTTATATAATATCAGCTTGGGGTAACACCCCAAGTACAATTCAATTACAACTTCAGGGCAAAAAAAAACCTCAATCCCACATATACCGTTCATCATATTCCACACCATATTTTCCTATAATCAGCCTGAATTCCTCCTGAAAAGATACCTTCCGGTGATGATCCTTCTGTTGGGCAATGTATTGTTTCAGCGCATCAACATGGGAAGGGCTGACCGAGAAAACCCCGTATCCACCCTGCCAATGAAAGTTGGTGGTGGCTTCACTCTGCCGCTTGAGCCAGCTTGAGGAGGTGCGTTTGATGTCCCGCACAAAGTCCGCCACGGTAAGGGTGCGGGGCATGGAATAGAAAATGTGTACGTGATCCGCAACACCTCCGACGATAACGGCGGGTGCGCCTAGCTCTAGGCAGGCCTTGGCAAGGTAGGCGTGGGTTTTGCCGAGCATTACGCTGTCAGCGAGAAAGGGGATTCTGTCTTTGGTGGAAAAAATGAGATGGAGGAAGATTTTGTTGAGGGATTGCGGCATG
Source organism: uncultured Candidatus Electrothrix sp. (assembly GCA_965363745.1). Lineage (GTDB taxonomy): Bacteria > Desulfobacterota > Desulfobulbia > Desulfobulbales > Desulfobulbaceae > Electrothrix. Next base: position 2,186 of record CBDTVG010000101.1, read on the forward strand.
ACTGAAAGATTCTAAAGATAAGCATTAATCAGGCAACAACTCAAGAGGTTGACAATTCAATTCGGATGGAACTGAAACAACCGATTATGCATTTTTTGCATATTTACTCAAGAATTGATCCAAGTGATTCGCAAAAGATTGTCTATCCCTTTTGGTTAAGGCAGCCGGGCCGCCGGTGTCCACGCCGCTTACCCGAAGCGTGTCCAAGAAATCTCTCACGCTCAAACGATCTCGTATGTTTTCAGCTGTATACAATTCGCCACGAGGATTAAGAGCAATGCCTCCTTTTTCAACAACATTGGCGGCCAAAGGAATATCAGCGGTGATGACAAGATCACCGGCCTCAAGCCTCTTGACGATCTCATTATCCGCAACATCAGGACCGGAGGAGACTTGAAGAAATGTAATGCAAGGCGACGACGGTATGCGAACAGGTCTGTTGGCGACCAAGGTTAACTGCACCCTAGTTCTCGCCGCCGCTTTAAACAAAATCTCTTTAATCACAACCGGACATGCATCCGCATCCACCCATATTCTCATTGCAGGCATAGGATCAAACCGCCAGCATCCTGTCCAAGCATTTCTTCGCCTGAACCGCTATGGACGGAGGTACCTGTATCCGATTGACCACCTTTCCTTCAGCCAGATTATCCAGCACCCAGAGTAAATGAGCCGGTTTAATGGCGGACATGGTCGGACAAAGGCAGGCCGCTGTCAGCGAATGAATCGTCATGTCAGGGTGCAGGCGGGCCAGTCTATCCACAAGATTCACTTCTGTGCCAATTACCCAATGGCTGTCAGGCTCGCTGGCCTTCACAGCGGCAATAATTCCTTCCGTGGAAGCGGACATATCAGCCAATCGAACCACCTCGTTTCTGCATTCAGGATGGACAATCACCTTGGCCTGGGGATCCTGGGAACGCCAGTAATGAACATGTTCGGGAAAACTGCGCATATGCACCTCACAATATCCGTCCCAGAGCACCACCTTAGCCTGTTTCAATTCCTCTTCAGTGCAACCGCCTTGCGGTTCTCCCCGTCGCCAGAGCACAACCTGTTCTTCCGGCAGACCAAGAGCACAAGAGGCATTGCGGCCCAAATGCTGATCAGGAAAGAAAAAAACCATGTTTCCCCTGCTCAGGGCCCACTCAAGCACCTGTTCAGCGTTGGAGGAAGTGCAGGCTGCGCCGCCCTTTTCACCGACAAAGCTCTTCACATCCGCTGATGAGTTGACATAGGTTACCGGCGTAATTCGTTCCCCCGCCACCCCGGAAATAGCACTCAATTCTGTCCATGCCGTCTGAACAGCGGCTCTCGTGGACATATCCGCCATAGGACAGCCAGCATCAAGATGGGGAAGGATAACCTGCTGGTGGTCAGCGGACAGGATATCCGCAGCCTCGGCCATGAAATGCACTCCGCAAAATATCAAAAATTGTTTATCCTTGATTTTCGCGGCATCACCGGCCAGCTTCAGGGAATCACCTCTGAGATCAGCAAATTGATACAAGGAATCATGCTGATAATGGTGACTGAGGATGAGAAGGTCTCCCGCAAGCTCCTTTTTTCGAGTGGCTATACGTTCAAAGATTTCCTGTTGATCTATGCCCTGATACTTAGGCCCTATATCCATTTGTTGCGTAAATGACATTATGACCGGCTCCTTTTAGTATTTTCGTTGTTTTTTGCGTAACATGACGCTGTTTTTAACAGTTGTACATCAAACCAATTTTTTTTACGCAATACAACAAAAAAAGCCCCTGCCGATTAAGGCAGAGGCCGCATACTTCTTTGTTTCGAGAACAATCAGGCGGCTTTCACCCATACCGCTTGCAAGCCCTTGTCGCCTTCTTCCATGGCGAGGCTTACGGAGGCACCTTCCTTAAGATCATCCATGGAAATATTTTTCAAGGAATTTTCATGAAAAAAGACTTCCTGATCATCAAGCGTCATAATAAAACCATATCCTGAAAACAAACGCTTGATCGTCCCGCAGGTGTCACCGCCGGGCATTCCGCCCTGCATTTTAACACTTTCATGATGCTTTTTGCTTTGTTTTTTCTCGACAATTTCTTTGAGTTGCAGACCGAGGACATCAAAGCTTTCCACCAGCAAGGGATGTACTTTTTCCCCCCATCGCTTAACCACAACGGTATCGTTAGGCACTGACGCCACCAAACTGATCTCATAGCCCCCTTCTTTATAACCAGGGGTTGCTTCAATAGTGACCCGAAGATGAAGAACAAGATTTGCGTAATGACGGATAAGTTTTTCACGCTCTTCCTCTATTTTTTCCTGCCAGCCATTGCGCATGTCAAGATTTCTGGCCTCAACTTTTAAATCCATATCCCCTCCACAATTTTATATCATCGACGACCCCGTGCCGCCGCCTTATAAAAGATTATCTTTACCACCCACAACCTGAATATTTTTTCCCGGCTATCAACAATCTTTATAACAATGCGTCAAAATATTGAACAATGTCATTCCAGAATCCGCAGAAGATACAGAAAAAGAAAGATATGCAGGAATTCGCCGGGAAGAAATCAGGAAGCTTAACGTGGAATATAACCTTATCATACTTTTATTATAGACATTGATCATGGAATAGACAAGATGTAAACGACATTCGCTTGACGAAAGCTTAAGAATACGTGTACCCTCTATGCATAAAAAAATGAACAAGGATAAAATAAATGAATAAAAAAATCGGAGTGTTGCTCCTTAATATGGGCGGCCCGGAAAAACAAAAAGATGTACGCCCTTTTCTCTATAATCTGTTCTCTGATCGCCAAATTATTCGCCTTGGCCCAGCCCTGTTACAAAAACCTATCGCAGCCATGATCGCTCGCAGACGTGCGCCGGTGAGCATGAAAAATTACCAAAAAATCGGCGGCGGCTCACCGCTCACTCAAATCACGAGGGAACAGGCTCAGGCATTAGAGCGGTTGCTGAATCAGACACAGAAGCGGACATCAGGGAGTGAAAGAAAAATCATAGTTCGACCCTGTATGCGTTATTGGCATCCCTTTGCTGAGGCCGCACTTAAAGAGATGGTTGCCGCCGGGGTGACGGAGCTGATAGCCCTACCGCTCTATCCTCATTATTGCCAAGCCACCAGCGGTTCCTCTTTCTACGATCTCAAGCAACAGAATAAAAAACATGGTTTTAAGCTGCCTGTGCGGGAAATTCGTTCCTGGCCCACTGAACCCGAATACATCAACGCCTTGGTGGCCCGTATCCGGGAAGGACTGGCCCTGTTTGATAGCATTGATAATATTTATGAAAACGAGCAGATACAGATAGTGTACAGCGCCCACAGTCTGCCGAAGAAATTTATTGAACAGGGAGATCCCTATGTGGAGGAGCTGAAGATGACCATTGCGGCGGTGGAACAACAGATTGGTCGGCAAGGAAAAATTTGCTTCCAAAGTCGCAGCGGGCCTGTGGAATGGCTGGAACCGAGCACCCCGGACATGCTGGTTCAATTGGCGACTGAGGGCTGTAAAAATATCCTGATGGTGCCCATCGCCTTTGTTTCGGATCATATCGAAACCCTGTACGAAATTGACATGCTCTATAAAGATCAGGCTGAGGAGCTAGGAATGCGGCTTGAATCCACACGGGGCCTTAATGATGACCCAATTTTTATCAATGGATTGCGTAATTTGGTGCTGGCTGTGACAGGGTAATGTAGCGTACCCTCTTTGTTTTTTTTGTTTCAATTGAGAAAATGCTTCCCCTGTTTTTTTAGGCGGAGACGGGCGAATAGACGAATTGAGATAAAATAGGTAATAATACCGAGGGGTAATGCTATGGCTAGGCCACCTGTCTGCAAAACCAGCATGGCATCAAAACCCAACCGACTCATGATCTTGATCCCTTCGACAAAAGAGGCCTCCCGTACCAAAACCAACAAATCATGCAATTGGTTCCAGTCCAACCTGCCCGGCAGAATCATATTGCCTACCTTCCAAGATAAATAATACTGCGCCGCAAAGGTTAAGGGATTGCTGATGATTGTCCCGGCCATCAAGGCGGCAATGGTGTTCACTCGCAGTAGGAGAGTGACTCCGATGATGCAGATGGTATGCAGGGGTAAAGTAGGGGTGACGGCGATGGAGGCGCCGAGAGCTGAACCCATGGCCAAGGAATAGGGAGACCCCTGCAATCGGATAAAACGAAGATAATAATAGCGGCTCGCACGCCGAGGATTCAGTTTCACAAAGCTTATTTTTTAGGAAGGGAAGCAAAGTTGATTTTTTTCAAAAAATTGAAATGTAACGGAACCGGGGTAGAATGTCGAGGAAAAAGAGGGAAATCAAGTCCGACAGGCATGACAACGACCCGATGAATTGCGCATTAAAAAAGGCCGAACAGCTATACGCTGTTCGGCCCGAATGCCATGCAAAAAAATAAGGCGTAAAATTTATTCAAGCATAAAATCCACTCTACGGTTATATGCGGACTTATTCGAACCTGTAAAAAGGAGGCGCTCCTCTCCATATGAAATCGTTCTGATTCTGGAACGTTCAACACCCAAATCTATCAAATATTGCTTTGCGTTCATCGCCCTTCGCTCACCGAGAGCCAAGTTGTACTCCTTAGTACCCTTTTCATCACAGTTTCCTTCAACAACCACCTTGCTGGCCAAATTAGTTTTTAAATAGTCACCGTTATGTTCTATGTGCGGAATTTGATTAGAACGAATAGTTGATTGATCAAAATCAAAGTAAACAGATTCCATCTGGCTGGAGGAACGGCCATGTTTCTTTTTATAGGCATCTGTTTGATGATCCTGAGCCTGTTCCTCAGCAAAGGTAGAAGTCACTTCGCCCGCTCCGCTGCCTGCGGTAAGGCTTTCAACAATGGGCGTGTTGGGGTCAAAATCGACACCGGAACTTCCTGTGGA
>CBDTVG010000102.1:0-7009 GCA_965363745.1 uncultured Candidatus Electrothrix sp.
CATACGATTAAAAGCGGATAGCATACGGTTCATTGCAAGGAAAAAATATTTTCTTCTGCGTTTCTTCTGGTAATTCAGCGGGTCAAAGTTTAGTATTCAGGATAATACTGGTCAGAACAGTCAATATTTCCGTAGCGCAATAATTTTATAAAAAACTTTGAAGACAAAACAACAACAGCACCCTGAGCACCTTGTCAACAGCGGCCAGCAACCCTTTGCTTTGGTGAAATACTTTTCTTTCACTTCGTTGACTGTTATTCTTCTCGCCTCTTTTGTGCTTACTTGGATTTTTTCCGATAATGCCAAAAAAACTATGCTGGAACGAAGTGAAAGCTATTCCCGCATGTTCGCTGAAAACTTGAATCGCCAAGTGTTTCATCGATTTGTTATTCCCACCGTTATTCGCTATGGGCGTATAGCTCTGTCTGACAGCACCCAGTTTGAACGACTCGACAAGATGATGCATAATATCATCCGGGGAATGAACATTGAGTCGGTAACTATTTTTGATTCCAAAGAGAATATAGTATCCTATTCCACTAATTTGGATATGGTAGGCCGGAAAGATATCGGCGGCATTGAATATCAGAAGGCCCTTACCGGCGAAAGTTCCTCCTTGCTGATTTTCAACGGCTCCATGCTCAATCTGTTGCCCAACTCCACAAAAGCTATGTTCTGCACCCTGAAAACCTATGTACCTTTTCGTCAGGAACGAAAGCTGGGTGACCGTTCAGGAGAAATCATGGGGGTGATTTTGGTGGTCAAAGATCTGTCGGAAGATTTGGAAGCCGTCATTTCCCTGCAACTCAGGATCATGTTACTCTCGCTAACGGTCATGGGAATTTTGTTCGCCGTTCTGAGTGCCATTGTGATTCGGGCCAACAAAATTATGGAGGCCAGAGCTGAGGAACGGCGGGAACTTGAGCAGCAACTCCATGAGGCCCAGCGACTTGCTACTCTCGGCAAAATGGTCGCCTCTGTTTCGCATGAAATCAAAAATCCTTTGGGGATTGTCCGATCCACAGCGGAAATACTTGGAAAACGGCTCAGTAAGCTCGCTCCGGGAAATGAGCATCTTTCCGCAATTATTGTTGAGGAAACCAAGCGTCTGGACGGCATTGTCCGCGAATTTCTTGATTTCGCCAGACCGAAGACACCCACCATGACTCCCGCCTCTTTAAACAATCTTGTTGAACGTCTGGCCCTGTTTATGGCGGTGGAGTTCACCAGCAAACACATCCAGCTAGTTAAAGAACTCAATGCGGAGCTACCGGACATCAGGATAGACGGCGACCAAATTTATCAGGTGTTGCTCAATATCGCCTTCAACGCCATCCACGCCATGTCGGAAGGCGGCGGTATTCTGACTGCCCGAACCCTTTCTCTGTCCCAAGAAAAAAGCGTGGCCTTAGAAATATCAGATACGGGAACCGGTATGTCAGAAGAGAAATTGGATCAAATCTTCATACCTTTTTTCACAGATAAAAATCGGGGAACTGGCTTAGGGCTTGCTATCACTAAAAATATCGTTGAACAGCATGGCGGTGAGATAACCGTGAAGAGTCGGGAAGGAGAAGGAACCACGTTTACGGTGAAATTTTCTTGTTTATAACGAAAAAGAAGTAAGCGACTCAAAAGCACTTTTTTATCACAGGCTACGACTACAACAATGCCGACCTAATCAGCAATTTGCTGAATATAGAAAAATTTATTTTAGACAAAAAACAGCCCAACTTATGAGTGAACAACAAACTAACGACCCGCTGCACGGAGTGACTCTAAAGGAAATTGTTAATTACCTTGTTGATTGTTATGGCTGGGATAAGTTGGGGAAATGGACTCGGATACGATGTTTTATTAACAATCCCACGGTGAATTCCAGTCTCAAGTCTCTACGAAAAACACCCTGGGCGAGGACAAAAGTTGAAAACTTATACGTTGTCACCAAAAGGAATCAAGAGAATAAACCGAAAAGGGGAAAAAGAACGCTGACTGATACCTGAATCCTTCTATGATCCTGATCTACAATACCCTGCTCACCGTTTTCGGTACGTTCCTGTTGCCCCTGATTCTGCTTATCGTCCTGGGCCGGACAAAATACCGAGGCCGCACCTTGGAACGACTGGGCCTGAAAACAGGACGGATCAAGGAGCATCTTCGCTCCCTTGGTAGCGGGCCGGTCATCTGGATCCATGCCCTGTCTGTGGGCGAGGTCATCTCGGCGGTACCGCTGGTCAAGACCCTGCGTCAGGATATGGATCAAGTTGGGGATTCCGCAGTGCTCGTCTTTACCACCGCGGCTGACAGCGGCAAGAAAATCGCAGAAACCCTGATCAGCCCCCATGTCGACCTTGTCCTTTCCGGCCCTTTGGATCTCCGCTTTGCCGTTCGGCAATATATCAAGGCTGTCCGACCAAACCTGTTCATCCTAGTGGAAACGGATTTTTGGCCCAACTGGCTTGATCAACTGAACAGGCAGAACATCCCGGCAATGCTGGTCAATGGACGGATTTCAAAAAAATCAGTTACCGCCTATCATCGCTTTTCCTTTTTCTTTAAGCCCATGTTCCGATGTCTTGCTCTACTCTCCATGCAGACAGCAGAGGATCGCAATAAAATGATCGAACTTGGTCTTCCCGCCGACAGGGTCATCACTCTCGGTAACCTGAAATACGATATGGTTGATACCTCTGAAAAGCTTGCGAAGTTTGATCATCCCGCTCTGACCCAAGAAGGTGAAAAAACCATCTGGGTCTGCGGCTCAACCCATCCTGGGGAAGAGGAGCTTCTTTTTGCCGCATTCAGAGCATTATGCAAAACAAAAGAAGAAAATGCAGGGGTGGCCCCCAGCGGAGATCTTTTCCTGATCATAGCACCACGCGATATCAGCCGGGGCGACGAATTGATGCAGCTAGCCCGCAGGTTTGATCTAACCGCCAGTATCCGTAGCGGTATCCCTAACGACAAAACCGCAAACGGTAATGTACTTATCTTAGACACCCTTGGTGAACTTGCCACCTGCTACAGTTGTGCCAAAGTTGCCTTTGTCGGCGGTAGTCTTGTCCAGCAGGGAGGGCATAATCCCATTGAACCGGCAGCGCAAGGGGTGCCAGTACTGTTCGGCCCGCACATGGAGGACTTTGCTGAAATCGCGGAGGATCTTATCGCCTGCGGCGGGGCGAAAAAAGTTGATGCGGAATCCTTGATCGAGGCGGTGTCCGATCTTCTCGTCGACAGCGAAGTTCGATCCGGTATCGGGCTGGCGGCGAAAACGCTGGTGGATCAGCATCGAGGCGGTGTGCATAGGCATATTCAGGCAATACAGGGGTTGCTGCGATAAATGCGGTAAGAAAAAATGTCTTTCCGGCTTCCTGTAATCTCTTTTTCCTCTGCGTTTCCGTTGCGGCGGAGTATAGGTTTTTGTATACTGTGGTGTGACCGTAATATCCTGCTGCCGATAACGCTCTGCTTTATCCTCGGCACTGCATCTGGTCGTTTTCAGCCTTTTTTTCTCTCCGAATCGCTTGCTTTGATCGTTTTGCTTGCGCTGACCGCTGTCGCCTTTGTCTTTTATGTGTACCGGCAACATAAACCGAGAGCGTTATTTTTTAAATTTTCTCTATTTATCAGCCTACCCCTATTTTTCCTGATCGGTCACCTCAATATTCTTTATCACCTCAAAACACCGCATACCGCCGGACATATTTTCACCCTGCTGCCAGAACACGGTCAAGTCACCTTGGCGGGAACACTGGAGACGATGGTTGAGGAAAGCAGTACTCTGGACAAGAAAAAGCAGGATAGGGAACAGCAATCCGTAACCTCCAAGTTTGAATTCGAAGTTCAGGAGATACTGCGCCATGACGGCAAGAAAAAATGGTTGCCCACCCATGGTCGCATACGCTTGTCCATGCAAGGCGAAGCTGATGATCTCCGACCGGGTATGACCTTGCTGATTTCAGCGGAAGCAGGGCCGGTAACAAATTTTAAAGCCCCTGGTGTTTTTGATTACAAGGGCTATCTCGCCGCCAAAGGCATCTATGTCAGCGGCTGGATACGATCCAGGCGGCATATTGCCATACTCAAAGAACGAAAAAAGACATGTATACAGGAAAAACTCCACAATCTACGCTATCTCCCGGAACAAACCCGACAACGGATAAGCCTCTTTCTCAGGCAACATTTCAGGCCGTCAATCGCAGGTACATACCAAGCCCTGCTCGTCGGCAGCAAGGCGGGTGTCCCACGAGAGATTCAGGAGCAGTTCAAGGCCACAGGCACCATGCATATGTTAGCTGTATCCGGTTTACATATGGGATTGCTGGGACTCATGGCGGGGGCGATTATCATTTGGCTGCTGAAACGATCTGAATGGTTGCTTCTACACACCCATGTACAAACAATCACCTTGTTCGGCATCCTGCCTGTTCTCTTGGGTTACAGCTTTATAGCAGGCATGAATACCCCAGTGTTGCGGGCTTTGATCATGGCGGCTATACTTTCCGTCGCTGTAATTCTGCGCAGACAACACGCCATGTTCCATCTTGTGGCGACAGCGGCTCTGCTGGTGCTGATTTTGCATCCTCTGAGTCTGTTCACCGTTTCCTTTCAGCTCTCCTTCAGTGCTATCACCGCCCTGGCACTCTTTCTTCCGCACATCATGGCAACATCCTCCGCTGATTCCTCCTTCGAAAAATCAACACCGTCGATGCGAACGCCGATGCGTTTTCTCCACCATTATATCCTGCCAGCATTACTGGTTTCAGTGACAGCGACCTTAGGCACCCTGCCCTTTACCCTACTCTATTTTCACCGTTTTTCCATTGTCGGGCCGATTATGAATCTGCTGGTGGAACCTTTTCTCTGCTTCTGGGCACTTCCCTGGGGGCTTGCCGCTGTCCCCTTTATCTTCATTGCTCCGCAAGTCGCTATAATATTTCTGAAAATCGGCGGAATCGGTATCACGACCGGACAGTATTGCATAGCGATCGGCAGTGCTTTTTCCTTTTCCTCGTTGTGGACAATTATCCCGACGTGGTCGGAAATACTCGCATACGGTTTGCTGCTTTCGCTCTGGCGACTCAGCCTTGACTTGCAGATGCGGCGGCTAAAACATATCACTTTGATCGGGACTGTTCTGCTTATGCTCCACTTCACCTGGGGACTTGTTTTCCCGAGCAAACCAGAAATCAGTCAGGTCAGTTTTTTGGATGTCGGGCAAGGTTCGTCCTGCTTCCTGTACCTCCCTGACGGCTCACGTCTTCTTGTTGACGGAGGAGGCAATAAAAAAAGCAGCTTGAATGTTGGTGAGCATGTTATTGGCCCTTATCTCTGGAAACAGCGGATCTGGAGGCTTGATCAAGCCGTTATCAGTCATCCGCACAGCGATCATTTTAACGGCATGGATTTTATCTTGTCTCATTTTAAGCCGAAAACGCTCTATATCAACGGCGACCAACGTGATGAAGGGAATTATCAAGAAATTATCAGCCAAGCTAAAAAACAGGGCACAGAGGTCATTATTATAGAGGCGGCGCATCGTATTTTGCAAAAAGATGGCCTGAAGCTGGACATTATCGGGATGTCCGGTTTGTCTGGAGAGCTTAACCCATCAATATCAGTGAACGAGGCTTCACTGGTCGTAAAATACAGTCATGGAAGGCGGGCATTTTTGCTTCCGGCTGATATAAATAAAAAAAGAGAAGAGGTGCTCCTCGAAAAACAGATTAACCTGACAGCGGATGTTCTGCTCGCCGCTCATCACGGCAGTAGCACCTCAAACAGCGTATCCTTTCTCGTAGCTGTCGATCCATCACTGATTTTTGTTTCCGCAGGAAAGCGCGGAAAAAAATACCACCCGGCTCCGGCAAACCTTGCTATCTGGCAGGAGCGAGGCATTCCGTCAGCCGTTACCAGAGATCAGGGCACGGTCACCTGCCTGACAGACGGGAACCTGCTGCGCTGTTTTGGGTATAATCAGGAAAATAAAAAACCGGCTCAGGATTACTCCAAGCCGGTCAGGTAAGATGTAGCATCGCTGATTTCTTAATTTCTTAAAAGCTGTACCTCAAAGAAGCGTTAACCGCACTGGTGTTGATATTACTAACACTGAGCAGTTCAGCACCAACTTCAACATCAGCGGTTCTCAGGTATTCATAGCCCACATCAACTGCCATATTTCCGGTAACATCCATAGTCACACCGGCTCCGGCCTTGTAGGCTAAAGTTGTTTCGTTGCCGTCAATATCATTATTGAAAACCACTTCAACTTTGGCTGCGCCTATACCCGCTGTGCCGTACACGGAAAAGGGGCTACTGTACAGAGGAATACCGTAAAATCCATTGAGCATTGCAGTGCTGATTTTAATTTCGGATAAATTATTGCCTTGGATATCAGCCTGCTGGGCGGCCACTTCTCCTTCAATACGGAAATTGCCGTATTGTCTTCCTATAGAAAAACCGTAACCGTATCCTACATCCGTATCCGCCTTAAAACCATAGGCGGCTTTGTCAAGATCCATAGAACCCGTCCAAGTCGCTTTGCCGGTGCCCTTGATATACCAAAGGTTTACTTCTACTTCTTCTTCCTGCACCGCCTGAAGATTTTTCAGCGTTTCAATATCTTCAGCATTTTGTTGAATAGCAGCCGCATTGGCAGAGATTGTTTCCTCATGCCGCGCTTGATTTCTTTGAAGCCCGTCAATCTCTTCGTCTTGTCGAGCCTGACTGGAATTCAACTGATCTACCTGTTCCTGATCCAGTCCCAAGGACGGCGGTATAATTCGCATATTGCCCGCAAATCCTTGGCTTGCAGTAAGCAGTAAGGCGGATATTGCCGCTACGCTCAATATTTTTTTCATAACTTTTTCCTCGTTGTTCAGATTATCTAATAAAATTCTTTCCGGATCACAGTATCATAATTTTTACAGATATGGAAAAACAATTTAAAATACCTCGGCATGCTTCATATCCCAGTTGACACTTTTTAGACAGCATCTGAAAACGAAAC
>CBDTVG010000103.1:0-6964 GCA_965363745.1 uncultured Candidatus Electrothrix sp.
TTGTGCAGAATAGCACTATTTCAGATAGTTATATACATACTTTTCAACACCCTTTTATATTATCCGAATACCGTAGGCAATGTTGCATAAACTTTGTATGCAAGGTAAATGCATAATAGTGAGGTTCATCGGGAAAGACCGACAAAATTCGTTCAACAGTCATCTCATTTTTCAGGCGCATCCAAATAAAGATTTAATTGATTTTCTTTAAGATAATTCAATTTTCGTTTGAGGCTGGTGTGCGAAGGATTGGGATAGATAGAAAATTCGCTTGCCTGATCACTGAGAAAGATATTTTCCGTTTGCAGATATGCCTGCTTCCATTTTTGTTTTCCTTGGCAGAGCCTTTCAGCATAAGTTCGATTATGATTACCGATGGAAAAAGTCGTGATAAAAAAACAGATAGTGCAGAAGGCGATCAGTTGTACGGGTATTTTTTTTCGTGTAACAGCAAACAGGTAGAGGGAAAAAAAGGCAGGGGTCATATAGGGGGTATATCTGGAAGCGGTTGCCGCCCCCAAGCCGAGACAAACTCTGCCTATGGCCAGATTGAGTGAAAAAATTAACGTAAAGAGTGCAGGAACAAGTATAATTTGTCCTGTCATAATTTCCTGAACGTTCTCTTCCCGAAACAGACTGCGTAAAATATCCGAGCTGGTTCTGATAACAGCATACATCACACCAATGACAACCGGAGTCGCAATAATATACAAAACGATATGAGACATCCGTATACCGCAGTATGTGGCGAAGGTTATCAAAATAAATTTTAAATACATGAAAGAATCAGGAGCCGGAAAAACAAATTCCTCGGCTGCGCTGTGAAATGTATAGTTGATAAAAAAAGAAAGCATTGAGAGAATCGAAACAATAAAAAAGAAAACAGACAGCATCGTTCTCCTTGTATCAACTTGTCTGACAGCGAGGATAATTTCAGAAAGAAATAATAAGGGGACAATACAGCCGATAAAAATGCCGAATCCGGTATAAATCGTCATGAAGTTGATTACAGCACAGAGAACATACCGTAGCGTGATATTTTTTATTGTCCAGCACAGACAAAAAAGCGTGATCAGCAGCAAGGGCATAGCACCGTGTGAAACATTCGGCGTGCTTGCAAACAGGCCAAACTGCAACGGGGAAAAATAAAGAAGCGGTATGATGACATCAAGCACTGTGATATTGCCGACAAGTCGGAGCTTAAGAAAAACGCCTGTCAGCGCGGCAAGACAGACAACTGCACCGATCATGAAGGATTCGACACGGGTATTCCAGCCGGAAAAATCAGCAACAATTTTGGTCAGAAAAAATCCCACACCCTGACGATGCGGTCCGTGCTGCCAGCTGAACAGCTCCCACAGCCCTTTGTCGGTGAACAACGCTTCCAAAAAATCCCACTGGTCCCAAAAGAGTATATTGATACTGTATTCGTTAATCAGGGAGAACCATCGTATAAGAACGAAAAAAAGCAAGGCGATTGCGGAACTATTGAGCAGAAGTTGCTTTCTACTGTTTCCGGTTACATTCATTGTTTTTCCCATATTGCCCTTGAAAAAAAAATTTACTTACAAAATAGAGATTTAATTCTTCATGAAGAATAAGAATCCGCTGCCTTTTCAGCTTTTCGGAGCCAGTCTATTAACCTCTCCATCCCCTGCTCAGTTGTCACCTTTTCCCGGTAGCCCAGTAGTTCTTCCGCCTTCTTCCTGCTGAACCAATGGGACATAGCTAGCTGTTCCGCCAAAAATCTAGTCATTTTCGGCTCCCGCCTGATATTCAATGTCCCATAAATTTTTTCCAACAACCAGCCCGCCGCCTTCGCCTTACTCAAGCTGATCCGGGATGTCACCGGAGGCACAGCCATCTGGGCAAAGAGGTCATTAATCCAAGGCCAAAGTTCTACCGGCTGTTGCTGTCCGACAAAAAAAGCGTGACCGGCAGCTGTGCCGGATGTTGATAGATTTTCCGCAGCCAACAGATGGGCATGTACCACGTTGTCAATATAGGAAATATCCACTCGATTTTCACCGTTGCCGATAATACGAAGGCTTCCCTCTCGCCCCCTTGCCATGAGCCTTGGTATCAAGTTGGTGTCGCCCGGCCCCCAGATGAGATGAGGCCGAATAGCGGCTGTCCGCAAATGCTCGCCGCTGTTTTGCAAGACATGCCGCTCCGCCAGAATTTTAGTGGCGGCATAATGACAGAGAGGTTTAGAAGAATACGGGAGAGATTCATCCGCCCCTTCAAGATCATGTCCGTCAGAGACAACTGAAGGAGTCGAGGTATGTACCAAGATGCGCACGCCCTGTTCTTCGCAGGCTGACAGCACATTCAAGGTGCCGAGTACATTAATGGAGTAATATTCCTGAAAGTCTCCCCATATTCCGGCCTTGGCCGCCACATGAAAAACAGTGTCACAATCCGCCGCAGCCCGCCGTACTGTGGCAGAATCCCGAATATCTCCCTGTATACAAGTCGCTCCCGCCGCTTCAACAGCTAGATAACGATGCCTGCCCAATACCCAAACGTCCCGGCCCAACCGACACAGTTCCCGAACCAGAGCTGAACCGACAAAACCACCGCCGCCGGTTACCAATATTTTGTTATTTTTCATAAAGTATTCAACACGTATCAGAACAGCTTTAGCTGCCTGCCCGAACTTTTTTTCTTTTGTTTTTTCTGCGCACTCGAAGGATTTTTCAGCAAATCAACCGGGATTTCCGCTAAAAAACGGGAGGGAGTACACTGCTCAACACCTGTGAAGCCCTGCCGGTTTTCCGCCCCGGTCAGATAAAGCACCTCAGCCGCACGGGTCATGCCGACAAAAAAGAGCCGCCGTTCCTCCTGAATATGCTCCTGTTCCGCCTCCGGCATAAGTTCTGTGCGGGGAGCCAACGGCAAAAGGTTCTCTTCGCAACCGGCTACAAACACAGCCTTGAACTCCAAGCCTTTGGCGGCATGTAAAGTAGCCAACAGCACGGATTCGGCCCGATCATAGTAGATAACACTGTCCTGATGTCTGCGGAGATGTTCGGCAAAAGAGGACAGGGATACGGCGGATGCGGCCATCCGGTGCAAACGGAGTATATCCGCATCATTTTTATCCATATCGTAAGACTCAAGCAGTAGATCCACTGCGGCGGCAACTGATTTTTGCTGGGCCGTTTCAACAAGCCGGGAGGAGAGTGCTGTCATTGTGCGAAGGCATTGCTTAAAATACTCCGAAAGCTGACTGACTGAGACGGAGAGGATAAGAAACGGCTGGTCGCTCTTGTCTTTTTCCGCTAAAATCCCTTCAGCCTCTTTTAAGGTCTTAGCTCCGATTCCCGTCTCTCTGCTGAGGAGGAACAACAACTCGGCACGATCAATTCGGCCTGCGGAAAACAATATCCAGTAGTAGATAATCTTGGCATCGCCCTTCTGATAAAAGGGACGGAGACCTACCAGCTGACAGGGGATGGTGCGGTCAGCAAGAGCTTCAGCTATGATTTCGGCTTGTCTGGAGGTGCGATAAAGCACAGCGATTTCAGAGAGAGCTAACCCCCTGCCCTCGGAAGCGAAATCGCTGACTCGGTCAACCTCCCGGTGCGAAGTGCCGCCAATTAGACGCTGCACCTGATCGGCAATAAAGGCGGCCTCAGCTTTTGTATTTGCGGCTCTGTGGTGATAGATCCGTCCCGGATTGCTTGAAAGGGCCTCGGTGATGCGCTCTTTGCTCCCCTCCCCTTTCTCATGATTGACTGCAATGACCGATCCCGCCGCCCGTAGAATATTACTTCCGTTGCGATAATTGGTGGACAGATGATGGTATTCCGGCTCCTGCTCACGCACAAAGCGATGGAACCAAGTCGGGGTGGAACCCCGAAAGCCGTAAATCGCCTGATCCGGATCACCGATGGCGAAAACGGTGCTGGTCTGCGCCAGCAGGCGCACTAGCTCGTATTGGGCCGCATTGAGATCCTGAAATTCATCCACCAGTAAATGGCCTGTCGCTTTGCGCAGTTCCTCAGCAAAATCGTTATCCTGATGCATCAGGGCGGTGCAGGCCGGGATAACTTCGTCAAGATCAAGCAGGTTCTGTTCCCGAAGATACGTAAAATAGAGGTGCCAAGTATCCTCCTCTGTCGTTTCCGGCAACCGGGATTGAGCGGCGAGGAACAGAGCGACCTCCTGCTGGAGATTTTTTCGTTCCCGTTTCGTAAGATGTGGATATTGTTTTTTCAACACCCAGTTTCGCATTTCCGGCCCGGCCAATTGGATATCAGGATTGTGTCGACGCAACCAGTGCAGGCAGAAACCATGAAAGGTTTTCACTTGCACCCTCTGTTTGTTCTTTTTTTCTTTTGTAGCCAGAGTCAGGCGTTGCTGAACTTCCTCAGCGGCCTTATTGGTGAAGGTGATGACTGTGATTCGTTCTTGTCCGGCCTTCAGAAGGCGAACAACCCGCTGAACCAGCGTGTGGGTTTTACCTGTGCCCGGCCCAGCCTGAACAATAATCCGGGATGCGTCGCTGTCCACAGCCGCCTGTTGTTCTGGATTGAGTTTTTTTTTCCGTTCCAGTTGGCTTATGGAATCACCGCTCTTTTTGCTGATGCCAAATTTTTTCACCCTCTTTTGTTTCTTGCGGGGTTTGGCCGGGATCACGCCGAAGAGATTGAGCTGCCCGGCCAGTGCCTCCCGCTCTTTGTCCTCAAAGACTCGGATCACGCCGAATTCACCGTCAAATCCGGGCTGGCGGATCACCTTGTTCTGTCGAACACGCTCAATCGCTGTGGCCAACAAAGGAGAGGCTACGGCGATCTCGGCAATGGGCGTTTCCAAGAGTATGCTGAATTCTGAACCAAAACTGTTGATTAATTTACCGTACACTGCAGCGACTTTCTTGGTCGCCGGGCCGCAGTTGAACAGCTCTCCCAGCATCTCAGGCAAGGGAATCAGACTGTGGACAGCCGGAGAACCCGTCGGCCAAACAGGGGCATCTCGATCAGCGAGCTCCATCACCCTGTAGAGCACTCCGACAGTCACGGGTTTGCCGCATTCCGGGCAGATTCCTTCCGCCTTCACGGTCTGGGCGGGTTCAAAACAAACCCCGCATTTGCGATGCCCGTCACAATGGTACTTACCCTCTTCCGGATAAAATTCAATGGTGGACTTGAACCGTTGCTCACCGGTCGCCGTCGCCGGGTAGCGCAGGGCTTCCCGCATGGAAAAAAAATCAAAACCCGTGGCGAACACATTGGAGTTTCGGCCAAGTTTGGAAGGAGAATGGCAGTCTGAATTAGAGATCAGGGAAAAACGATCCAAGGCCGAAATATGACGATTCATCTCCGGGTCTGAAGACAGACCGGTTTCCAAGGCGAAGATTTCACTGCTCAGATCGTCAAAGCATTCCTCAATACTGTCAAAGCCGGATTTAGAACCGAACAGGGAAAACCAAGGAGTCCAGATATGGGCCGGTATAAAAAAACCGTCTGGGGCCTTTTCCAACAGAATTTCCAGCAAAATCTTCGAGTCCAGACCGAGAATGGGCCGTCCGTCTGATTCTAAATTACCGATCCCGGCCAGAACGGTGTTGATTCGGCGCACGGCTGCAAAATCAGGGGCATAAAGGAGGTTGTGAACCTTGCGCACCTTGCCGCCCCGCTTGTAGATAGAACTGATTTCCGAACTAAGGATAAAACGAATTTTTGAGGTATCTGGTTGCACTCCGGGAGGCAGGACAGGAGCCAGTTCCGCAAAAGAAGGTGGTTCCTTCAGGCGAAAAAAACCCGGTTCAGCCGGTTCCAAATTTTCGGTCAGGTGGGCGAACCAACCCGGATGAGTGAAGTCACCGGTGGCGACAACATCAATACCCTTGATTGCCGCCCAGACGGCCAGACCGTGGAGGGTGCTGGCCTTGCTGGTGGCACGGGAATAACGGGAGTGAATATGAAGATCGGCTATGTAGGACATCGGCTTTTTTCGCTTAACTCCCTATGAAAGGATCAGGGAAGACTCAAAGAATAATCTGCGTTTTCGACGTGGCTGAAGCCGAGGGTTCCGTTTCTGATTCGCGGTGGGTGATTTCAGCAATAATTTCAGGGATAATTTTAGAGACCTCTTCATGTCGCTCTAGCACAATCAGATGATCCCCAAGTAGCTGTTTCCAGCCATCTATTGTTTCCTGCATGCCGCCAGCATAGGTTTGTTTAATATGGAGATGAAAAACATGGTATGATTCTCTCGCCTTGTCAAGCAAGGTCGCGGCATAAAGAGATTCGTACTGGCCTTCACCCATGATGTGTCTGAGGGCCTTGGCCGGAATGTCCGGCAAAGTCGGTTCATCACCGATAGTAAAAAGGAAGCCCTTTTTCTTTCTTTTTTCAAAACAGTCAATAGCGGTATGCAAATTGGCAAAATACCAGGCTAGCAGGTAACTTTCACCTGTATTGCCGCCGCCGCCGCCTTCGAGATAGACATTGGTTAGCCATTTGTCCAACATTTCATCACTGGATTCAAACTGGCCGACCTGCAAGGGGCTTTGGTCGTATTCGTGATCACCTATAGCAAGAAACATTACTTGCGGATCCTTCGTGCCGCTCTGGAGAATACCGCTCATAATTTTCGGCAGCCCCTCCTTGACCAGATGATGCGGTATAGATCCCATTGAGCCGGTCACATCCAATGCCAATATGATGGACACCGAGTTCGGATGTTCCTCTGAATCTCTGGATTCCCGCACTGTGATCCCGCTGGGATTCATGGCTCGATTAATCTCCCGCTGCGAGAAGATTTCATAGACAGATCTCGCCGCATAGCCCTTGGCCCTTGACCTTTCGGCCTGACTGTCGAGTGAATAACTCCCCATACCCATGATTATTTTCCTCCAAACAGATGATTGTAGCGTTGCCGGGCGATTTCAAGCGTAATTTCAGTATTTCTGATTTTGATTCCCAAGTCAATATCTTTAGCCACATACTCCTCA
>CBDTVG010000104.1:0-6885 GCA_965363745.1 uncultured Candidatus Electrothrix sp.
GCTCGAAAGGGCGGTTTGCTCCTGTAGACCCTGTAGTAGCTTGGCAAGTTATTTTTTACTTCAGAAATATTTTCAAGAATATTTTATAATAGTTTAATGGAGAATCCATTGGGGGTGTTTCTTGGCTGATTTTAAGCGTGCTAAAGAAAGCAATCAGGACGAGCTCATAGAAAAAATAGTTTTTATAAACCGTGTCGCCAAAGTTGTAAAAGGTGGACGTCGTTTTAGTTTCAGTGCCATAGTCGTTGTGGGTGACGGAAACGGGAAAGTGGGATACGGCCTTGGTAAGGCGAATCAGGTTCCTGAAGCCATACGAAAAGGTGTTGAACGTGCTCGTAAAGATATGCAGCGTGTTTCATTGACAGATGTTTCCATACCGCATTATATTGACGGTAAGTTCAAGTCAGGCAAAGTGATGTTGAAACCTGCCTCTGACGGTACCGGAGTGATTGCGGGCGGAGCCGTTCGGGCGGTGCTCGAAGCTGCCGGAGTGCAGAACATTTTGACAAAATGTCTGGGATCCAACAATCCACATAATCTCGTCAAGGCGACCATTAATGGATTAAGAAGATTACGGTCGGCAGAAGAAGTGGCAACGCTTCGCGGTTTAGACATTGAAGAGATGGTGGCATAATAGTTGGCTGTTGATGATTATGTGGTTCCGCATCAATAGAGAGCGTAAATATAGTTTGGTCGAATGTGGTTGAATTATGAGTGATACAGTAACAATTACCCAGGTAAAGAGCGGCATTGGCAGCACTGGAAAGATTCGTGCCACCTTGGTCGGTCTGGGGCTGACCAAGATGCAAAAGACTATTACCAGAAAGGACACTCCCGAGATCAGAGGGATGATGAGAAAAGTTCAACATCTGATACGGGTGGAGGAATAACCAATGCTGAGTCTTAATAATCTTTCGCCGAATAAAGGTGCTCGTAAAGCCAGAAAACGAGTAGGGCGTGGTCAGGGAAGTGGTTCAGGTAAAACAGCGGGACGTGGACACAAGGGTGCGAGATCTCGTTCCGGTTATACGTCAAAGCCTGGGTTTGAAGGCGGTCAGATGCCTTTGCATCGTCGTTTGCCCAAACGAGGTTTTACTAATAATTTTAAAAGTATATATAAGATAATTTCCTTGTCGGATCTTGACAGGTTTGAAAGTGGTGTCACTGTGAACAGAGACACCTTGCTTGAATCTGGAATCATTACCAAAAAGGATACTTTGATCAAAATATTAGCTAACGGTGAAATTAGTAAAAATCTGTTGGTTGATGTTGATAAAGTGAGTCAAAGTGCCCAGGAAAAGATTGTCGCTGCTGGCGGCACGGTCAAGGAATAAGATATGAGCGGACTTGCCAGTGCGGCGAATATACCTGAACTGCGTAAGAGGGTGGTCTTTACCCTTTTGATGCTTTTGGTGTATCGGATGGGAGTACAGATCCCCACCCCAGGTATTAACGGTGAGGCGCTTGCCGCTTTTTTTGCGCAGTATTCTGATACGATGTTAGGCATGTTCAATATGTTTTCCGGTGGTGCTTTGGAGAATTTTTCCATTTTCGCCCTCGGCATCATGCCATATATATCAGCATCAATTATTATTCAGTTGCTGACTGTTGTTATTCCTCAACTTGAGCAGCTCAAAAAAGAAGGTGAAGCGGGTCGGCGAAAAATCACCCAGTATACTCGTTACGGTACTGTGGGACTTGCGCTTATTCAGGGCTTTTTTATAGCGTCAGGACTAGAGGCTATGTCTGCCCCGTCCGGTGGAGCGCCTATTGTTTTGGTGCCCGGTTTAGAGTTCAAATTAATGACGGTCTTGACCCTGACTTCTGGAACATCCTTTATAATGTGGCTCGGCGAGCAGATGACTGAGCGGGGGATAGGCAATGGCATTTCTGTTATCATCTATGCCGGTATTATAGCGAGAATGCCAGCTGCCATAGCAAACTCCATACAGCTTGTTCAATCAGGTGATTTACCTATTATATTTGTGCCGATAATGCTGTTGATGATGTTCGGCGTTATTGCTCTTATTGTCTTTTTTGAGACTGCGCAACGTAAGATACCCATTCAATATGCCAAGCGGGTGGTTGGTCGACGAGTTTATGGAGGACAGGCATCACATTTACCTCTCAAAATTAACATTTCCGGTGTGATACCTCCTATCTTCGCCTCTTCTATTATGATGTTTCCGGCAACAATAGGATCTTTTATACAAATAGACTGGGTGCAGCAGGCATCAGCGGCCCTTTCACCAGGGACAATCCCCTATTACACGCTTTACGTGGGAATGATCGTCTTCTTCTGTTTTTTCTATACGGCGGTAACCTTTAATCCTGATGAGGTCGCTGAAAATCTGAAAAAGAACGGTGGATTTGTTCCAGGGATCAGGCCGGGTAAAAAGTCTTCTGAGTTTATAGATAAAGTCCTTACCCGAATAACCGTTGTTGGTGCGATTTATCTTGCTGCGGTCTGTGTTTTACCGACTGTGTTGGTCAGCAGGCTGAATGTTCCGTTCTATTTTGGTGGAACAGCGTTGCTTATTGTTGTGGGTGTCGCCATTGATACAATTTCAAAAATTGAATCTCATTTGGTCATGCGCAACTACGAAGGATTTATGAAAGCCGGTAAAGTGAAAGGCAGACGTTGAGGCTTAAGTAAGTGACCACAAATAAACAATCTTCAATTATTGTCAAGACTTCTGAAGAAATAGAGGTCATGCGGCATGCTAATAGGATTGTTGCCGGTGTGTTGCAGATGTTGCAGGAAAATATGCGCCCGGGGCTCTCCACGAGGCAGATGGATCGTTGGGCGGAAGAATATTGTCGTGATCATGGGGCGAAAGCTGCTTTTTTGGGCTATCGTGGATTCCCTGGAAGTCTTTGTGTATCCATTAACGAGCAGATTGTTCATGGTATTCCGTCCAAGAAGGTGAAGGTGCGAGAAGGAGATATCGTCTCTGTGGATTTTGGCGTTGTATTTAATGGTTTTTATGGCGATTCAGCAGTTACAATTCCTGTAGGTGCCATATCTTCTAAAAATGAGCGGTTACTCAGAGTTACGCAACAGTCTTTGGAACTGGGGATTAATCAGGTTCAGGTTGGCAATAGAATTTCTGATATTTCAAGGGCTGTTCAGAATTATGCCGAGTCACACGGATATTCCGTTGTTCGTCAATTTGTAGGGCATGGAATAGGAGCCAGTCTGCATGAGGCCCCTGAAGTTCCTAATTATGTACAAAAGCAAGCCTCACCTCGTATTGTTGAAGGAATGGTCTTGGCAATAGAACCTATGATTAACGCCGGTACCGAGAAAGTGAAGATTCTCAGGGATGGGTGGACTGTGATTACGGCGGATCGAAAACCTTCAGCTCATTTTGAACACTCGGTAGCCGCCACGACAGACGGCCCTATGGTTCTGAGCAGAAGAAAAGAAGAAATGTAGTTAACAGCTTCTTGGTTACATAGAATTTTACGTGAACCCGTTTGGGTTCTTTTTTATTATATTGCGGGTGAAAACAGGTTGTAAAAAAAACATTTTCTTATATAATAAAGATTTTTTGAAATTTTTTACTGAAAATAATATTGGATGGTAATCATGGCGAAAGAAGAGGCCATTGAAGTCGAAGGAACCATAGTTGAACCTTTACCCAATGCAATGTTTCGGGTTGAGCTTGATAATGGACACAAGGTTTTAGCGCATATATCAGGTAAAATGCGCATGCATTATATTAAAATTCTTCCCGGTGACCGGGTAACAGTGGAACTCTCACCCTATGATTTGACGAGAGGGCGGGTGACTTTTCGATCCAAGGGCGGTGGAAAAGGCAAACGTTGATCCAATTATGAGAGTAAGGGAGCAGGATAATGAAAGTACGATCATCTGTCAAAAAGATGTGCAGTGACTGTAAGATTTTTAAACGCAAGGGCGTTGTCCGGGTCAGCTGCAAAAATTCAAAGCACAAGCAGCGGCAGGGATAATCCTGATTAATGTATCTGCGTTTTTATAAAGGAGTGAAGTTTTGGCACGATTATCAGGTATAGATTTACCACGAAATAAGCATATGGATCGAGCTCTTACCTATATTTATGGTATTGGGTTCACTTCGGCGCGTGATATTCTGGATAAGGCCGATCTGCCGTACCAGATGAATTCAGATAATTTGAGCGGTGATGATGTCACACGCATCAGAAAAATCATTGAAGCTGAATATGTCGTTGAAGGTGATCGGCGACGTGAAGTGGCTATGGATATTAAACGCCATATCGACCTTGGTACCTATCGCGGGCGTCGTCATCGGCAGAAACTCCCATGTCGTGGGCAGCGGACAAAGACCAATGCCAGAACACGCAAGGGCCCGAAACGTGGTGCGGCAGTTCGTAAAAACTAAATATGTGAAAACATTTTTGTCGCCGGTGAACCGCCGTCGGTAAAAAACAATGCTACTACTACGGAGCAGAGATGGCCAAAGGTAAAAAGGGTGCAGTCAGAACCAAGCGTCGTGAAAAGAAGAATATATCTGATGGGATAATTTTTATTTATTCCACCTTTAATAACACGATAGTTACAATTTCCGATAAATTGGGCAATGTGATTTCGTGGTCCAGTGCCGGAGTTATAGGCTTTAAAGGGTCACGTAAATCCACTCCGTTCGCCGCCCAAAATGCTTTGAGCGATGCTGTCAGCAAGGCGAAAGAGAATGGGTTACGAAGAGTGGAAATACAAGTTAAGGGTCCCGGTCCGGGACGTGAAGCCGCTTTACGGGCTTTAACCGGTGTGGAGCTTGAAGTTACAAAAATTATTGATGTGACTCCGATTCCGCATAATGGTTGTAAGCCTCCCAAGCGTAGACGCGTGTAGATGCGTGTAGATTTAATTTTTTTGAGTAGTTTTTTGTACGGTCACTGCCAGCTCTGGTGCTGAACGCAGTATAAAACCGATACCGATAATTGTTGGAGGATTAAGATGGCCAGATACACAGGAGCTTCCTGCCGTATGTGCAGACGGGAAAACCTTAAGTTGTTTTTGAAAGGAGAGCGTTGTTATTCTGACAAGTGCTCATTTGAACGTCGCGCTTACGCACCGGGGCAGCATGGACAGAATCGTTTTCGTAAGGTTTCTGACTATGCCTTGCAGTTGCGTGAAAAGCAGAAAGTAAAACATATGTACGGCATGCTTGAAAGGCAGTTTCGTCGCTATTTTCATATGGCTGATCGGGCGAAAGGTGTTACCGGCTTTAATCTTCTTTCAATGTTGGAACGGCGGCTGGACAATGTGATTTATCGACTTGGTTTTGCCGGTTCCAGAGACCAAGCAAGGCAGCTTATTCGCCATAATCATTTTCAAATCGGTGGAAGGAAAGTGAATGTCCCTTCATTTCAGGTAAAGCCTGGAGATGTCATCACGCTGAAGGAAAAGAGCCGCAAGAATTCGTTTGTTATAGAAAATCTTGAAGGCGTGGCTCGTAAGGGTGTTCCTAGCTGGTTGGAGCTGAATAAGGGAAACTTTCAGGGAACAGTCAAGACTATGCCTAATCGGGAAGAGATAACCATGCCGATTAATGAACAGCTTATAGTCGAGCTGTACTCCAAGTAAATACAAGGTCAGGTATTGCATGGCACAGGAAATGCGGGATGACAATCCCTTTTACAAAAATTGGCATGACCTTGTTACTCCAGAACGAATGGAGGTTACTAGGGATAGCCATACGGAAAGGTATGGTAAATTTATCTGCCAGCCTTTAGAACGTGGATTTGCGGCGACTATCGGCAATTCGTTGCGCAGAATTCTTCTGTCTTCAATCAGAGGTGCGGCAATAACTTCTGTCAAGATTGAAGGTGCGGAACATGAATTTACCACTATTGACGGTGTGCAAGAGGATGTTGCGGACATTGTCCTTAATCTGAAACAGGTTCAGCTGAAGCTCAACTCCCCTGAAACTAGAACTGTTATTATCGAAAAAAGTGCGACCGGAGTGGTTACGGCCGGAGATATAGATGGCGGTGCCAGTGTTGAGGTTATGAATCCTGAACAGCCGATCTGCACTATTACCGGAGATAATACGACTTTTCGGGCGGAACTTGAGGTGCAATGGGGTAAAGGGTATGTTTCGGCGGAATGGAACAAAAAGGATAATCAACCTATTGGTATGATTCCTATTGATGCCACCTTTTCTCCTGTGCGACGTATTCAGTACGTTGTCAGTCAGGCTCGTGTCGGACAGCATACTGATTATGATCGTCTTACTATAGAAATTGAAACTGACGGCTCTGTCTCACCTGAGAATGCGCTCGGCTATGCCGCGAAGATTATCAAAGAGCAGATGACAATTTTTATCAATTTCAATGAGCAGGATGCCGTTGCTCCGGAAAGGTCTGAAGGGGACGGTGAAAATGTTGATTATCCGGATTTTTTAGATAAAAATGTCGAGGATCTTGAGCTTTCCGTACGTTCGGCAAACTGTTTGAAAAATGCTGATATACAATATATCGGTCAATTGGTTCAGAAAACAGATGCGGAAATGCTTAAGACAAAGAATTTCGGTCGGAAGTCACTCAATGAGATAAAGGCGTTACTTTCCCAGCATGAATTGACGCTCAATATGAATCATGATGGATGGATTCCTCCCGATGAACGAGAAGGTGTTGAGGATGAGGGATAGTCTCTCTCGCCTTTGTATTAAAAAGCGCCTCCTTTGATTTGGCAGCTTGATTTTCCCTTGATTTACCGATACCGATAGAGAAGGATAAAATAATGAGACATAGAAAAGCGGGTAGAAAACTGAACAGGAATGCCACCCAGCGTTTAGCCATGATGCGTAATATGGTGACATCCCTTCTTGAGCATGAACGTATTTCCACAACTGTGCCCAAGGCCAAAGAAATTCGCCG
>CBDTVG010000105.1:0-6873 GCA_965363745.1 uncultured Candidatus Electrothrix sp.
TGACCGGTGCTAATGGCAAATATACAGTCAAAGGCCTGCTTTTGGGTGCGCATAAAATGCAGTTTTTTGAAAAAGTCGGCACCGGTTCAGGGTCTGGCTTGGAAGAGTGGTATAGCTATGAGACGAATTTTGTGAATGCGGCCTTGGTGTCCACCGGCTCTCATGCGGTTAATGTCGTGCTCGGTGGGGTGAATAATTATCCGCCGGTGCTCGTGCCAGTATACCAGCTTTTATTAAAGACGGAACCCGCTCCCTGAGAAGTATCCCCTTAACGACCAGCCTTTTGAGCCGGTAGTAAAATCTCTGTTGGTCTCGCTTGGAAACCCGTAACGAATTTGAACAATAAAAAAGGTGATTACGAAGTGTATCGTAATCACCTTTTTATATTTTGGTGGAGCTAAGCGGGATCGAACCGCTGACCTCTTGAATGCCATTCAAGCGCTCTCCCAGCTGAGCTATAGCCCCATGTAATTTCAAAAAACCTTTTACCATGATCTCAAGCCCGCTGTCAAGCGATAACATCGCATGAAATACCGGGACGTGCGGATTTTTTATTTTTTTATGGAAAATACATCTATTAAGATTGCCAATCTCTGGCTTTGCTGGTAGTTTGGAAAGAATTCATGCAGGGTGAATAATACGTTACTTTCCGTGCAGACCGCTTAAGTCATACTTGCGGTTTTGCCGGAGTCTTTTATTAAATTTTTATAATCTGAAGTTTATAAAAAACGACTTTTTGCACAGGTGATACCCGATGTTTTCTCCGTTTAATTTTCTTTTTGGCTGGATGTCCAACGATCTTGCTATTGATCTCGGTACAGCGAATACGGTTTTATACGTCAAGGGTAAGGGCATTGTTTTACGGGAACCTTCTGTTGTGGCTGTGCGGCAGGATTCGCACGGCAGCAAAGTCTTGGCCGTGGGCAGTGAGGCGAAGCAGATGCTCGGCAAGACACCGGGGAACATTTCCGCAATCCGTCCGATGAAGGATGGTGTTATCGCTGATTTTGAGGTCACCGAGGCCATGCTCCGTTATTTTATTAATAAAGTACATAACCGCCGAACCTTAGTTCATCCCCGAATTATTATTTCTGTCCCTTCTGGGATCACGCAGGTTGAAAAACGGGCTGTTCGGGAGTCCGCCGAGTCCGCCGGAGCCCGTGAGGTGTACCTGATTGAGGAGCCCATGGCCGCCGCCATCGGTGCTGATCTTCCTATCACCGAACCCACCGCCAATATGATTATTGATGTAGGTGGCGGCACTACCGAGGTCGCAGTTATTTCTCTGGCCGGTGTTGTTTATGCTAAATCGGTGAGGGTGGCCGGTGACAAAATGGACGCTTCGATTCTCCAATACATCAAACGCAAGCATAATCTGGCTATCGGCGAACGTACCGCTGAGAATATTAAGATGGCTATCGGTAATGTCCTGCCAGCTGAACCGTATGAAACTATGGACATAAAGGGAAGAGATTTAGTGTCCGGCATACCTAAAACCATCACTATCTGTTCCGATGAAATCCAGTCCGCCATTGCCGAGCAGGTCGATGTGATCGTTGATGCAGTGCGTCTCGCTCTTGAGGTGACACCTCCTGAATTATCAGCGGATATTGTTGATCAGGGTATTGTGTT
The DNA here is from genome assembly GCA_965363745.1 of uncultured Candidatus Electrothrix sp. Taxonomy (GTDB): domain Bacteria; phylum Desulfobacterota; class Desulfobulbia; order Desulfobulbales; family Desulfobulbaceae; genus Electrothrix. The sequence continues at coordinate 1,633 of CBDTVG010000105.1, forward strand.
GACCGGCGGTGGAGCATTACTTAAAAATATCGATAAATTGCTGACAAGAGAAACTGGGATGCCTATTATTGTTGCGGATGATCCTCTCTCCTCTGTTGTGCTTGGATCGGGAAGAGCACTTGATAATTTTGATATTCTTAAAGAAATTGCCATTGACTGAATACATCTCTGTGTTCGTCTTTCAGTGATTGCTTTTTTTTCTGGTTTTCTTTCGTTCGGATGAAAAGAAATAGTCATAGGAACGGGAAAGACGGTTTTGAAACATTTCGTTTTGTTGTGTTCTGCGGTGTCGCTCTGACAGTAACTTTAGTTCTTCTCGTTATAATCTTCGGTGACCAGCAGTTCGGCCCTGTGCATAAATTGCTTTTCGAGGGAGCCGGGCCGCTTCAGAAAAGTGTGGCTGGAATCTCCGACTCTTTTCATTCGGTCAAAAAAAAATATATTGACCTACTTACTGTCCGGGAAGAAAAAGAACGCCTGTGGAAGGAGTTGCAGGAATGTCGGGCGACGGCCTACGACAACCGGGGAGCTGTGGCTCTTAACGTCCGCCTGCACAAGTTGCTGGACTTCAAAAAATCTTCAGGGCAACCCACGATAACCGCCCGAATTATAGGCAAAGATCCCTCCCTCTGGTTTCGCAGTGTCATTATTGATCAAGGACTCAGCGACGGCGTGGACAAAGGAATGCCGGTAGTGACAGGGGAGGGAATTGTCGGGCAGGTTTACGCTTCCTCAACGGATTATTCCAAGGTGTTGCTCGCCATTGCTCCATCAAGCGCTATTGATGTATTGTTGCAGGGCTCACGAGTGCGCGGTATTCTCAAAGGAACTGGAAAAAATGTTTATAATCTAGAGTATATTTTAAAAAAAATAGAAGTGTCCGAGGGAGATCGTGTGGTGACCGCTGGCTATGGCGGCATGTTTCCTACAGGATTGCCGGTCGGTATGGTTTCTAAAGTGACGAGAAAACGGCGGGGGATGTTTCTTAAAATTGAGGTAGTTCCGGCTGTTGACTTCAAAACCTTGGAAAACCTGCTGGTTATTGAACGGGAAAAGAAAGAATTCAAGTAGCGGTTGCCCGTTCACCGTTTTTTCAACGGAGTTATCATATCGTATGTTGTGCCCATGCTGACTCTTACCTTTATTATAGTGGGCCTGTTTTTGGTTGTCGCACAGACCACTGTGTTCATGCCCTCGCCGATGTGGGCGGCTGCGCCAGATTTATATTATATTTTGGTCGGCTATCTCGCCTATCAAGCCAGTACCTTTCGCAGTATAATTATTCTTCTGCCGATCAGCAGTGTCTTGGATATTTATTCCGGCACAATTATAGGTATGTATCCGGCAATCTGCTATTCCGGTTTTTTTCTGCTTAAATTCATGTCCGTTAAAATGCCGGTTCGCAAATCGTTATATCAGCTTCCTCTGGTTGCGGTAAGCTATCTCTTTGTTTGCTGGATCGTTGTTTTGTCGCTTGATTTTTTTCAACCGCAGGTTATTGTGGAATGGGTATGGATGCCTATGTTGCTTAGGGCTGGCTTAATCTATCTGTTTTCCTTTCCTTTGTTTCGTTTTTTTTCTTTTCTTGACAGGTGCCTAAGAGGCAGAATTTCCTCTGTTCATTCGTCTCGATCCCGCCCCGGAAATCAATTTCGACGGGGCTGAAATATTGCATGAAGAATATCAGGAAGCGCAACAAAAAACGAAGCGCATCGGTTCAGGATTTTGACCGCCGGCGTGATACGGGAAAGACTAGGATCACCCATATCAATGAAGGTGAGCTTGATTTTTACCGCCGTCGGGCCATGTATTCCTCCACCGTTCTGATTTTCTTTTTTGCAATTCTTATCACCCGGCTTTGGTATCTACAGATTCAACAGGGAGAAGAGTATACAAGACTCGCCCAAAATAACAGGGTTCGTCATCTTGAAGTTGTCGCTCCCCGAGGAAATATTTTGGATCGAAAAGGTCGAGAAGTTGTCACTAATCGACCGTCATTCAATGTGGTCTGGGTTCGGGAGGGTAATCGTGTTGACGATAATCTCCTGAAAAGAATAGCCTTGATTCTTGGCGTGGATATATCAGAGCTGTTGGCGAGAACCCGCAAGATGGTGGGCACTCCGGGCCATATCCCGATTCGGCTCGCCGAGGATCTTACCTGGGACAAGGTGGCCTATATTGAAAATAACCGTATGGAGCTGCCCGGAATTAAAATTGAAGTGATCCCTCAAAGGGTATACCATTACGGCAACCTTGCATCTCATGTTATTGGTTATCTTGGAGAAATAAATCAGAAGGAACTTTTCCGATCCGTGGCTGAGGACGACTACAAGTCCGGTGACATGATTGGCAAGATGGGCTTGGAAAAATTGCGGGAAAAAGATCTGCGCGGAGAAAAAGGCAAGCATTATATGGAGGTGAACGCTCTTGGATTTGAACAGCGCAACTTAAAAGGTCTAGAACCTTTGCCGGGCAATGATTTGCGACTCACCCTTGATGTCGATCTCCAGCATGCAGCTGAAGAACTCATGATGAAAGAGGAAAAATCTGGTGCTGTGGTTGCCATTGAAGTGAATTCCGGTCGTCTGTTGATGCTGGCCAGTTCTCCGGTTCTGGAGCTTGACAAGTTTCTCGGCGGTATCTCGATAAAAAATTGGCAGGCCATGCTCGACAACCCGTATCATCCCCTGATTAATAAGATTGTCCACGGTCAATATCCGCCCGCTTCAACCTATAAAATAGTGACAGCGGTGGCCGCTCTCGCCGAAGGTGTGGTGACACCGGACACCTCAGTTTATTGCCCCGGTCATTATCGGTTTGGTAATCGCACCTATCGTTGCTGGAAACACAGTGGGCATGGAGCGGTGAATTTGAAACGTGCTTTATCTGAATCCTGTGATGTTTATTTTTATCAAATTGGGCAGCGACTGGGGGTAAACAGGCTCGCCAGTTATGCGAACCGGTTGGGTTTGGGAAAAAAAACCGGGGTGGAGATGGAACACGAAAAAAGCGGCCTTATTCCTACGGCGGAATGGAAAATGAAACGTTACGGCAGGCCGTGGCAGGAAGGAGAGACCCTTTCCATAGCCATTGGTCAGGGATTCAACTTAGTCACCCCGTTGCAGTTGGCCTTGATGACCGCCACTGTCGCTAACGGAGGTATTTTGTACAAGCCGAGTCTGATTGAAACGGTACGGGATCCAGATGGACGGATTGTTGAACAGTTTAAGCCGACCGTGGTGGATCGTTTTGATGGTCAGGGGCATAACCTGCAAATCGTCAAAGAAGCTCTGATAGAGGCTGTAAATGGACGTCACGGCACCGCCCGTAAGGCCCGGCTCAAAAATATTACGGTTGCTGGCAAGACGGGCACGGCCCAAGTTGTGCGCCTGAAACAGTATAAGCATCTGAAAGAAGAAGATATACCCTATAAATATCGAGATCATGCTTGGTTCACCTGCTTTGCTCCGGCGGAAAAACCTGAAATCGCCGTGACTGTACTGGTGGAACACGGGTTACACGGCGGTTCCGCAGCGGCACCCATTGCTAAGGCTGTATTGGAAAAATATTTTGGTGACCGTTTGGATATGCCGAAGAATGTAAGCACCGTTGTTTTATTCGGGGATGAACTTGCAAACTCTGAAAGCTCTGCCCGGATGCTCAATGCTGCAGACTGATACTATAGAACAAAAAAACGTAATTCGAGATTAACCCTCCTTCTTGAGCCCTGCTGTTTGCTCTCTGACTATGCTTCGTTTTGATCGACGTCTTGTCCATAATTTTGATTGGGTCATGGTGGTGGTGCTGCTGGTGATATCAACCATGTCTCTTGCCAGCTTGTTCAGTGCAACATGGAACGGCGGTCCGTCTCCTTCCCCTATTTTTTTTAAACAGCTCTATTTTTTTCTCTTCGGCTATGCGGCCATATTGCTTCTTATAAGTATTGATTATAAAGAGTTGGAAGCTTTTTCTTATCTGGGCTATGGTGCCATCTGCCTTCTGTTGCTGTACACCAATTTATTTGTGGAGTCTATAGCTGGCACGCAACGCTGGATTAATTTAGGTTTTTTACGTCTTCAGCCTTCTGAACCCGCAAAGCTCATTCTCGTTTTGGTGCTGGCTAGTTGTTATTCCAGAAACGAATATGTGGAGAAGGGCTATCGGTTGCGTGACATAATGCAACCCGCCTGCATAACAGCGGTTCCTTTTATTCTGATTTTGATCCAGCCTGATTTGGGAACAGCGCTTATGTTAGGGGTTCTCTTTGTTTCCATGACCCTGTTCGCTCAGTTGCGCTGGTCAACGATAGCGATCCTTGGCGGCACAGGGCTTGTCTGCGCCTTAGCGGGTTGGAAATACGGGCTTAAGGATTATCAACGCCGTCGGATTGAAACTTTTCTCAACCCGGCAAGTGATCCCATGAACCACGGCTACCAGATCAAGCAGTCCAAAATTGCGGTAGGAAGCGGCCAGTTTTTCGGCAAGGGATTCATGGAAGGAACCCAAGGACATCTCAATTTTCTGCCTGAACGGCACACTGATTTCGCCTTTGCGGTATGGTGTGAGGAATTGGGTTTTTTCGGCTCGCTGTTTTTTTTGATTTGTTTTTTTCTGATGCTACTCTGGGGAATCAATATCGCCCTGACTGCCCGTGATAAATTTGGTGTTTATCTGGCTTTCGGTCTGGTGATGCTTATTTTTTGGCAGGCGATCATCAACCTGTTTATGATACTGGGTATGTTGCCGGTGGTCGGGATTCCGCTTCCCCTGTTCAGCTACGGTGGCTCCTCTCTGCTGACCACCTTGATCGCAATCGGCATTTTGATGAATATTAGGATGCGGCGGTTTCAGACCAGATAAGTCGGAGAATGTGACCCACTATCCAAATTTATATATGAATACCAAAAGCTAAATTCTTGTATTATATTCGTATTTATTTAAAATCCAAGTTGCTCACGCCATCCCAATATTTTTCAATACCAGCATGGAGATAGTGTTCGCATCGTCGACTATATATATATGATGCTCTGTCTTGCGGACATTTTAATAAACATTTCTGAAATATTATGTTGGCATGATTCATCTCTCTGGAACGATAATGGATAATTCCCTTTTTAAAGTCAGATTTTGATTTAATTTTCGAGATTCTTACATCTTTAGGAAGACCGTCCAGTGCTTCATAAATAGTCACGGGCTTTTTTTTACCTTTGACTGTCACTTTGTCCAATTCCCTAATTTCCC
>CBDTVG010000106.1:0-6747 GCA_965363745.1 uncultured Candidatus Electrothrix sp.
GAACCCGCGACCTTTGGCTTCGGAGGCCAACACTCTATCCAGCTGAGCTACTCACCCGTACATTATTTTTTGACAAACAGATATCGCCTCCATCCGGTAAACACAACTAAAACCGCATATCGAAGTGGCATCCGCACAAACAATATAGTATTATTAAGCGGCGTATGTAAATTAAAAAATGCCGTATCCGTAAAGAAAACCGGATTACGCTGTTCAAATGGTGTTTAATTGGCCGGGAGCATGATGCATGAAAAAAAGATTTATCGAGCTTGCGGGGGTCGCTGTTTTCCTGCTGATGGTCACTGCTGCGCTTTGGTGTACAGATGCCGACCGTTTCGTAACCTCTCTTGTTCCTCGTGACTATGTGATTGCGGCGATACTTCCTGAGTGCAACAGGGCTTGGCCCGCAGGTAATGTTTTTCCTTGGAACTTCCTTTATAATTCAGCGCCGTTCCCCGCGGTGACGCTTGTGGGTTCCGCATTCGTAGTTCTGCTGCTCGGTTTTTTTGCACCCAAATACGCCGCTTGGCGGAGAAAGGCTATTTTTATCCTTTTGTTTTTCATTTTCAGTCCAGGTTTGCTCATCAATATCGTGCTGAAGGATCAACTTGGTCGACCGCGGCCAAGACAGGTCATTGAATTCGGAGGAACCCACCAGTTCACCCAATGCTGGCAACCAGGCACCGGCGGCAAAAATAGCTCCTTTCCTTCCGGCCATGCGGCTATTGCCTTTTTCAGCATGGCTCCTTGGTTTATCCTCCGCAAAGAAAAACAATATTTTGCAACGATCTTTCTCCGTGCTGGATTAATTTTCGGTTCCTTAGTCGGTGTCGCTCGAGTTCTGCAAGGCGGTCATTTTACAAGTGATATCATCTGGTCAGGTGGGTTACTTTATCTCTCAGGAGGTATCCTATCTCTGGTAATGTTTGACGAAGAATAAATCTATACGTAAAAAGCCGCTCGCAACAGCTGCTTGGTATATTCATGTGTGGGTTGAGCAAAAATACGGTCAGCCATGCCATGTTCAACGATTTTCCCCTGCCGCATAACCACCAGTTCATCAGCCAGCGAGCGGAGCACCCGCAAGTCATGGGTGATAAAAATATAGGTCATGCCGTGCCGTCGCTGTAACCGCTTGAGTAGAGCAATAATCTGCGCCTGAATAGTAGTGTCTAAGGCTGAGGTCGGTTCGTCAAGAATCAACAGTTCCGGCTTGAGGATCACCGATCTGGCGATGGCGATGCGTTGCCGTTGACCACCGGAGAATTCATGGGGGAAACGACCAGCCATGTCGGGATTAAGCTCCACCTCTTCAAGGGCCTGTCGCACCAGTTCCCGACGTTCGGCCCGGCTGTGCCCGAATTTATGCACCCGCAATCCCTCGCCGATAATCTGCTCAACGGTCATACGGGGAGACAGGGAGGAAAACGGATCTTGAAAGACAATCTGCATCCTCCTGCGCAAAGGCCGCATCCGGCGGTCACTCAGTTCTGAGAGCGGAATTTCCTTTCTGAGCTGATCATCACCGTCGCTGTTTTTATTTTTTTCATAATAGCGGACAGTTCCCGTGAACGCATTCAGCCTAAGCAGGCAGAGGGCCAAGGTGCTTTTGCCTGAACCAGATTCACCGATAATGCCGAGCGTGGTTCCCTCGCGAACGGTGAGATCAACCTTGTCCACCGCTCTGACCACCGTCTTCTTTCGCCTGAATGTTTTTTGTGTGAAAAAGCCCTCCCAGGATGTGCTAACAACAAACTCACAGCTGATTTTTTTCATTGTGACTAGCACGTCTCCCTGGGTGATCGGCGTGTGGCTGGACTGGGGAATGGCGTTCAGGAGCTTACGGGTGTAGTCCTTTTCAGGGGCGGCAAATAATCCCTCTGTACTGTTTTGCTCCACGATTTTACCCTGATGCATGATGGACACCGTGTCGGCGGCTTTCCGTACCATAGGAAGATCGTGGGTGATGAGCAGAACCGCCATGTTGAATTCTACTTGGATATCCCGGATCAGGTCAAGAATCTGGGCCTGAATCGTCACGTCAAGGGCGGTGGTTGGCTCATCAGCAATAAGCAGTGAGGGGCGGCAGGCTAAAGCCATGGCGATCATGACCCTTTGCCGTTGACCGCCGGATAGCTGGTGGGCATAGGACTTGATCCGGCTCTCCGGTTCTCTAATTCCGGTGCGGGCAAGCAGGCTGACAGCTGTTTTTTCCGCCTCCTTTTGAGACATCTTCCGGTGCAACATTAATGGTTCAACCAATTGCCTGCCGATAGAATAGACCGGATTGAGTGAGGTCATAGGCTCCTGGAAAATCATGGCGATATCATTGCCCCGGACAGCCCGCACCTCTTTTTTATCGAGCCGCAACATATCTCGTCCTTTGAACAAAATGCGCCCTGTGGTTCGCACCGAAGCTACATCCTCAAGCAACCTGATGATGGACATGGCGGTAACAGATTTGCCAGAACCCGACTCGCCCACCAAGGCATGGGTCTCCCCTTGGGCAATGGTCAAATTAATGTCGTGCAGCACCGGAGCATCACCCCCGATTTCCTGATCCGAGCGAAAAGTCAACGAAAGATTGTCAATTGTGAGTAGATTATCCATACCGTAAAATTTACTTCATGCTGCGAAACAGGGCAAGATGAATGCGGCGGTGCGGTGTTTTTTCATTATACCACCTACGTCGGATTCCGTATGACCCCGTAAACCGCAAAATTTAATCAATCTAAAAGCGATATGCATGGCCTCATACAAAACCTTTCATATTTCGAGTAAAAAATACTCGGTCGCACATCAACACCAGAGTATAAAACACCCACTCATTGCAGAGAGCCAAGCGAAATATTTTGCTGCTAATGATAAAACATATCATTTTCTTTTACACAGACAAGTTATTATATATGATGAAAAAATAATGGCATGAATTTAGCATGAAAAGATGAACAGGATGAGAATGAAATTATAGGAGGAGAAGAATGAATTGTTGGGAATACAAACAATGCGGACGTGAAAAAGGCGGAGTACATGCCAAGACCAAAGGGATCTGCCCCGCATATCCTGATCATGGAGCGCAGTGCGCCCGTGTCGCCGGAACTTTATGCGGCGGTAAAATTCAGGGTGAATTTGTTATGAAATTACTTTCATGCATGAAATGTGATTTTTACAAGAGTAAAAATTACGACAAATCGTACAGCAAAACAAGGGTGGCCGCCTGACAAGAAACTTGCTTTAAAAAAACAAGAGCCAATAAAAAAAGCCCCTTCGAAAAGAAGGGGCGAGTGCAATCTCACACTATACCCAGCTACTCAACACTGGGGATAGAAGACACCTCAATCAAGAAAGAAGCGTAACTTTTCCCGACGACTTGAGTGACGCAACCTGTTCAGTGCCTTCTTCTCAATCTGACGGATACGTTCACGGGAGACATTGAACTTCTTCCCGATTTCTTCAAGGGTGTATTCAGCCTTTTCCCCAATTCCAAAACGAAGACGGATAATCTTCTCCTCCCGATCACTCAGGGTGGACAGCACCTCAGTGACCCGACCGGCAAGCTCACGGTTTTCAACCGTATCATAGGGAGATTCAGACTCTTGATTTTCTAAAAAATCACCGAGCGTGGAATCATCATCACCTACCGGCGTTTCCAAAGAAATAGGCTCTCTGGACGCTTCAAGGATTGCCAGAATCTTGTCCATGGGCAGATCCGTCATCTCGGAAATTTCCGTAGGTGTGGGCTCCCGGCCAAGCTCTTTGAGCAATGAATAAAACGCCTTGAAAAACTGACTGCGCAATTCCAGAAAATGCACCGGCAGACGGATCGTCCTGGTTTTATCTAAAATCGCTCTGGTTATAGCCTGCCGGATCCACCAAGAGGCATAAGTGGAAAATTTATTCCCTTTAGTGTAATCAAAACGAAAAACAGCCCGCATCAGTCCCAGATTCCCTTCCTGAATCAAGTCAGCCAAGGTCAAGCCCTGATGCATATATCGTTTGGCGATGGAAACCACAAGCCGGAGATTGGCCCGGATCATGCAATCTTTAGCCGTCTCAATGGAACGGTTGTAGGCTCCTAATCTGGTATGCAGCTCAAACAGCTCTCGTTTGTTCTTATGATTGCCCGCAGCATTCTCCACACACTTGCGCATGTAGTTGAGTTGCTGCTTTTTAGGCTTCAGAGTCGGATCCCGCCGTTCCCAGAGCTCAATCCGCTCCACCAATTTTTTTATCTCAGGAGAACCAGATCCCTCTTCGCGGATGGCGCAGATAATAGCGTTGAATCCCTCACGAATCGCTCTGGAATACCGTGCTTCTTCTTCCGGGGTTAACAGGTCGAACTGCCCCATTTCACGGAGATAGGTAGTGGTGGTTTCTTCCGACTCATGCTCTTCGGCAACCGCTACGCCGTTATATTCCTCATCACTGGAAAATTCTTCTTTCCCAGTCCATTCCTCACCGGAGAGCGTCTTTTTCTTACCTGAATCTTCAACAGTCACAATTTCAATATTGTGTGCGTTAAGAAAATCAAAAACTGCTTCAATGGCTCCGGGATCTTTTACTTCTTCGGGTAATAATTCATTAAGATGTTTGAAGGTTATACATCCTTCATCTCTTCCAGCCTTAAGAAGGTCTTCCTTGATACTTGCCAGCACCTGCTTGCAACCCCCTGGACATTAAATATAAATATATCAAAAGCAAAAAAAATATACTTTTGTGTTCAAGTTTAATAATGAACAAAATATTTTTATATAGTACATTTTTTATAGAAAAGCAAACAGAGAGTTTCTAATTCGGATTTTTCATATACTGTTTCCGAACGTTTCAAGCGAGCCGTTTAACCCGACGCTCATTCCGCTCTCGGCACCTTGGCACCTTTTTAAAATCTGACAACGCATCCAAATTATATGACCCCTGCAAAGAGTTCTCCATTCATTTCTTCTGATCAGTCAACCGACAACGGCATCTTCACAGACACAAGGGCATCCGGTATACTCATGCATGTGTCATCCCTGCCCGGAGAATACGGCATCGGCGACCTTGGATCGGGTAGCCGTGCATTTGTCGATTTTCTTGCTAAGAGCGGTCAGAAATACTGGCAGATTCTGCCACTTGGGCCGACAAATGAAGTTTTCGGCAATTCTCCCTACATGAGCAGTTCTGCCTACGCTGGCAATCCCCTGTTTATCAGCCCTGAATTGCTCATAGAGGAGGGCTGGTTGCGGGAGGAAAATCTGCCTCTCTGTGATTTTTCTGAATTTTCTGAATATACGGTCGATTTCGCCAAAATGACCGCTTGGAAAACAACTGTTATCAATTCGGCCTGGCGGGCATTTCAACAGCGAACCGATTTGCCTGAACTGAATGCTTTTTTCAAAAAATTTACCAGCGAGCATCCTTGGGTTAAAGAGTACAGCCTGTTCATGGCCCTGAAACAGCATTTCGGCCAACAGAGCTGGTCCCAGTGGCCGGAAGAACTTCGTTTTTTTCAAAAAAAAGCTATTAAGGAAGCTGGGGAAACATTGCATCAGGAAATACGATATTTCCAGTTTGAACAGTATCTTTTCTTCGCCCAATGGAAAAAACTGCATGCCTATGCCGCAGCCAAGGGGGTGGGGATCATCGGTGACCTGCCTATCTATGTGGCCCTTGATTCCGCAGATGTCTGGGCACATCAGGATATCTTTGTTCTCTCTCCTGAAACCGGCGACCCCACCTATGTGGCAGGTGTGCCCCCGGATTACTTCAGCAGTACCGGTCAGCTCTGGGGCAATCCTCTGTATCATTGGAACAGCAGATACGCTTCCGTTAAAAAAAATCTCCGGAATTGGTGGGTTCAACGATTGCGAACGATCCTGTCAACCGTGGATATTATCCGAATTGACCATTTTCGAGGTTTTGAAGCATATTGGTCGGTTCCCGCTTCAGAAAAGACAGCCCTGAACGGAGCTTGGAAAAAAGGTCCCGGCATCCAGTTCTTTCAGGAAATGAAAAAACGCTTGAGCGGCTTTCCCATCATTGCTGAGGATTTGGGTGTCATTACGCCGGAAGTGGAAAAGCTGAGAGACGATTTGGGACTGCCCGGCATGAAAATCCTGCTTTTCGCCTTTGACGGCGACCCGGATAATGCCTACCTGCCCCACAACATACCCCGCAACAGCGTGGTGTACACCGGCACCCATGATAACGACACCACAGTGGGATGGTATCTCAGCAACGAGATTTCTTCTGAAGCCAAAAATCAGGCGAAACGCTATGCGAACAGCAAAAACGACGATGCCTCCCAGTTCCACAAACAGATGATCCACCTTGCCCAGTCTTCTGTCGCCGGACTCTGCATTCTGCCCATGCAGGACGCATTGGGCTTTGGCAACGACTGCCGCATGAATACGCCCGGAACTTCCCAAAACAACTGGCAATGGCGTTGCGCCTCCCGCTTTATTACCGATGACCTAGCCGAACAGCTTCGGGAAACTGCGAGATTTTTCGGCAGGCTACCGGTTGAACCAGCTGATCAGCAATTCCCGAAGGGACGATAACATAATAAAGTAATCTTACTTTATCATGTTACCCACATTCAGCATCCCTCCTACCCATTTCCAGAATATAAATTTTCATATCTCTTGCCCAACAACTTGAGCAGGCGCAAATGATGCTCATTTAAATTCAGAACTGTTTGTTGCACTCCCTCGATAGGGTGTGATTAAAAGTGCGGTTAATCTATGCCGCCCTGCTCATACTGTCCCA
>CBDTVG010000107.1:0-6707 GCA_965363745.1 uncultured Candidatus Electrothrix sp.
AACATGCAGAAGACCTTTTACGGGCTGCTGGCTAATGTGACAAAGTAGAATTAGTTCCTTCCTGAAAAGGCACCCCGGTATTCAACATAAAGCAGGAGTACCTTTTGGGGGGACATTTATCATTATTTATGAAATTCCGAACCACTCGAACAAGAAAGACAGCATTAAAGCAGGTCAAGTAATTGCTGATTTTTTTCTGCCGTATCATTACTCTTCTGATTGTGTACAGCCACTTGCTATTGATGTGAAACTTAATTGCACTGACCATTTAAAATGTATTTTTTCTGCGGAAGTAACTCCAGAAAGCAAAGCTAAACCATTTTTTTATCAGCTTGACAAACAGCCGTTTAAGGATTTTCCTGATCTAACTAAAGAAGAATTACATGAAGGAGTTCATACCCTTATTGTATGCGACAGCGAAGGGGCGGAATCGGAAGTGCATGAATTGCATGTACCCAAGCCGTTGACTATCGGAGAAGAAACTTACGCTGATGATGCATCGGATGGTACCTACACGGTCTGTTTCAGTATTTCGGGCGGTACACCGCCGTATACCACCAAGTCCGGTGCAATAGGCGACGATAACGTCTACACCGGTATACCGGTTGAAAACGGACAGGTTATTAAAGTGATGATCGAAGACAAGGTAGGCTGCACAGCCTCAAAAGAGTTTGTGCATATTGCTGTACCGCCGCTCAGCTTTGAAGCGGTACTCGCTTCTTGCACCGATCCCGCAAATGGGGCGGAAGTCCATTTTACTGTACAGGGCGGCACACCTCCGTACTGCTGCATAGTTAATGGGCAGGATTATGGAGAACATAATGAGTCGTTTATCGTAAACGGGGTGGATGCTGGCACCCATACGGTTATCATTCGCGACGGTGCAGAAGTAGTGTCTGCTCCGCAGACCGTTAATGTACCTGAACCGCTGACCATCGGAGACGAAACGTATACTGATGGTGCTTCGGAGAGTACCTACACGATCAGTTTCAGGATTTCCGGCGGTACGATAGATGGCGATAACGTCTATACCAGCGCCCCGGTTCAAAGCGGTGATATGATCAAGGTCGAGATCACCGACGACGTTGGCTGCACAACTTCAATGAAATTTGTGGTTCCTGTCTCCTCCTGCGATCTGCCGTGCGAAGGCGACTCAAAACGCTGTGCTTACCGCTTATGGCTTCAACCGTCCGATCTTGATGGAATGAGCTATACGCAAACTAGTGACGTTGATGTTTACTTTAAAGATGAGAACAATAATGAGGTGAACATTACGCTGGATGATTCTTTGTCATTGGAGATTGATCCGAACGACCCGCAAAAAGATTTTCATAGTGCTATTAGCGGAGCAGTTAAACAGTTAAATAATAATATAAATTCAGAAATACAAACTCATTTCGGGAATGAATCGAGCTATAATCCTTTAGTGATTGATTATGAGTTTCCAGACCAAGAACATCCCGATTTTTCGAAAAATCCAAACCACCCCGGTTACCCGTTTTGCATTTTGTGGATTGAATATTTTACCTGCGAAACATTTGCGTTAAAATTTAATTTCTCCCATCCTCGTTATGGTGATATGCAAATGACATATACTCACGATATTGCTATGCCGCTTGACGCTGCGATTTTGGTTGATAGCAAAACTGATTATGTAATGCAAGCACCTAGCTTTGATTGCAGTACGCATAATCAATGCCATAATACAGGTTCCGAAAAAAATTGCCCTGATGATTTAAAATTTCAAGCTATTATTAGAGACCCAATACTAGGAGGCAATATTATTACTTTAACAGGCAACATAGAAAATTATAATATAGATAATGTTAGTGCTTGGCTCTGGGATTCTCCCGACAGTCAACTACCAGAGCCATTTTATGTAGGCCAAACAATAACAGTAGCACGAGATTTTAAAGGTACAGTCAGGCTTGTGGTTATCACCGAAGAGGGTTGTTTCATGACCACAGAGAAAAAGTTATCCTGAAAATAAACTGACAATTGCACCACATCCGCCAACAACACCTGCATGTCGAGCTCAACGGCAGCGAATCCGACGGGCTGGCCTTACAAAGCAGGCTACCAGAGCTCTGCCAGGACTGGCTGATGCCCGCCCTTGAGCGGGTATTGGATAAATACGCACCGCCAGAAGGAAACCTATACATAGAACGACTGGAAATTGATGCCGGGGCCATGTCCCTCGAACGCTTGGAGCACGATCTGGCCGAATCAGTGGTCCAGGCATTAGAAAAGGCCCTACAAGAGCAAATCCCTTCAGAGACGGAAACGACTGCGGCTCATCGTTCAGACAAGGTGCAGCATAAAACAACCCAGGTCTCGATCCTGGAAGCCTTCGTCTTTTTTTTAGAAACCGGGCAGCTCCCATGGACGTTTCAGCTACCTGAAGGGCAAATCTTAGAACAAGTCATACTGGATACTTGGCAAGAAACAGGGCAATCTGGCGGCATCCAAGGCGCAGACAACGCATTACGGCAAGTATTGACTTCTGAGTCGGCCAGAAAACGGCTGACCCGGCAATTCACGCCGAAGCTTCTTCGCCCCCTTCTTACTCAGATGGCACCGGCAGGAGCAACGGCCATGGATACAATGCTTCAGGTATTACGCAGCGGCACACCACCCGCAGAGAGCAGGAAAATTGAGCTGCTGCTTTGGGAGAACACCTTTGCCTGGGCTGTTGCGGGGAATGCACTGATAGCTGAAGAAATGATCGATGAGATTCTACCGCTGGCCTTAGCAGAACATGGGGCAGTACCAGAGGTATCGGCGCATCACCGACCTTTGGCTCCTGAAAGTACTTCTATTCCGCCTGTAGAATCAAAAGGCCGTGAAGAGGAACAAGGCGAGACAGCCCCCCCTGCCACGGAAAGCCCACCAAGATCTGAGCCAGCCAGCCCCCCTGCTAAGGGGGCATCCGCAGAGAAAAAGCTTGCTGCGCCTCTGGAAGGACTTGGTAAAACGGCACAACCATCTGCTCCTAAACTGCTTGCACAACAGGAACGGCCTGCTGCAAAGGAAAAAAGAGCCGAAGAACCATACTTTTCTGGCAACACCTCGACCATCCAAAACAAGGAAATCCTTGCCCAGGAACGACCTCAAGAAACTGCACTACCGCCATTTTCTTCTCCGTCTTCTGAACAACCGTCTTCGCAGCAGGAACCAGTTGCTCAACAGGAAAAGATAACCAGGGAACAGGCTCCAGCCTCTGTCTTGTTCATGTCTTGTTCAGCCAAGACAGGCAGACCCTTGCTCAGGAACAGCCGAGAGAGGCTCGTTCATCGCGACCTACTCAAGATTCTGAACACCCGGCTCCAGAGGAAAGGATAACCAAGGAACCAAGCTTAGCCCCTACTCCGCTTATCCAAGGCAGGGAGGATATTATGCAAGAACGAACTGCCAAGACTTTTCCCTCCCCTCCTCCTCCTTCTTGCAAACAGATCCCCCCTAACCATGAGCACTCTGCACTTATTAAGGAGGGGATCTACATCAACAATGCCGGATTGGTGTTCCTGCACCCCTTCCTGCCCCAATTTTTCAATGCCTTGGGCCTTGCTGCTGAAGATAAGCTGCTCCAACCGGAACGTGCCCTCTGCCTACTTCATTATTTGACCACGGGCCAGAATACGGCACCAGAATATGAGTTGGTATTGGCGAAAATCCTCTGCCAGATTCCCTTGGGGATGCCGGTTGAGGCGGATGCCGGGCTGAGCGATAATGAGCAGGAAGAGGCGGTTGCCCTGCTCAAGGCGGTTATCCGCCATTGGGAGGCCCTGCGTAACACCACGCCTGACGGCCTGCGCGGTACCTTTCTTGTCCGGCCCGGCAAGATATCCCTGCGCAACGAGGAGTGGCTCTTGCAGGTTGAGCCACAGAGCTGGGATATCCTCTTAGAGCAATTACCCTGGGGTATTTCCATGATCAAGCTGCCCTGGATGGACAAGATATTGTGGGTGGAATGGGTATAGGTTCAACTACGCAAACGATGGAGTGCTGAGCGATCATGAAAGCAGCCAATGCGAAAAAATCCTCGACGACCTCGACAACGGCCACCTAGGCTGCGAATCAGCCTTTTTTTGCCAAGGCGGGCGGGGGTGATTTTTTTGCACCGGTGAACCGAGCATCTACTCCCTCTGTGCAGACGAAGATGGCGGTCAATAAGCCTGGGGATACCTTCGAGCAGGAAGCCGACAAGATGGCGGGCAAGGTGATGCGGATGCCTACCCCGGCAGCACCGGAAAAGCTTCAGCGGCAGGACGAGAATAAGGTACAAAAGCAGGAAAAGGAACAGGAGGATATCCAAAAGGCAGAGATGCCTGAAGAGCAAGTACAGAAAAAGGACGACGAGAAGATTCAAAAAGCGGAACTCCCCAAGGAACAGGTTCAGAAGCAAGAAGACGAAAAAGTACAGCGGGCGGCAGGCGAACAAGAGAACATTCAGCGCAAAGGCAACGGTACACCTGCTGTCAATGCAGGCACCCAAGCCGCCATCCGCAGCAAAACCACCGGCGGGCAACCGCTTTCCAGCGATGTGCGCAGCTATATGGAGCCCCGCTTTAATGCCGATTTCAGCAACGTTCGTGTTCACAACGATGCCGAATCCGCAGGTCTGAGCAATCAGTTGAGCGCACGGGCCTTCACCCACCAGAATCACATCTTTTTTTCCCGAAATCAGTACCAACCCGGCACTGGCGATGGCAAACAGTTGCTGGCCCATGAGCTGACTCATACCGTTCAGCAGGGGCATTCAGTTCAGCGTAGCCCGCAGGTCAGTACAACGGCAACACCGCCGCAGGTGCAGCGTCTAGGCGTCCAAGATGCCTTGGATTATTTTGCAGATAAAGCTTACCATATCATGGGATTTCGTCTATTGACTATCCTGTTAGGCTTTAATCCCATCAACATGCGCTCTGTGGACAGGAATGCAGCTAATCTCTTGCGGGCATTGATTGAGGTGATACCAGGCGGTCATTTTATCACACAGGCTTTAGATAATCATGGGGTTATCAATAAAGCAGCCGCCTGGATGGAACAAAAAATAGCTACCCTTGGCGATATTGGCAGCGATATTGTTGCCAGTTTAAAACGTTTTCTTGATTCACTAGGCTGGAGAGACATCTTTGATTTGGGGGGAGTCTGGGAAAGAGCCAAAAGCATATTTACCAGTCCGATCAGCCGACTCATTAATTTTGGCATCAGCGTAGGGACAGAAATCCTTAAGATGGTCAAGAGCACCATCTTGAAACCTCTTGCCGCCTTGGCTAAAGGCACACGGGGCTACGACCTGCTCTGCGTCCTCCTCGGCGAGAATCCTATCTCCGACGAGCCGGTACCTCGCAACGCTGATACCCTGATCGGCGGTTTTATGAAGCTTATCGGCCAGGAAGAGATCTGGAAAAATCTCAAGAAAGGTAACGCTGTGGATCGTGCCTGGGCTTGGTTCCAAGGTGCTTTGGCTGGTCTTTTGGGCTTTGCCCGCTCGATCCCGGGTCGCATTGTTGAGACCTTAGCCTCATTGACTGTCCAGGATATTCTTACCGTCGCCGGGGCCTTTACTAAAGTCATCGGGACATTCGCTGGCATTGCCGGTGACTTTCTGAGCTGGGGACTCAACCAAGTTGTCAGTTTACTCGAAATTCTCTTCTCAGTCGTGGCCCCCGGTGCCATGCCCTACCTCAAGAAGGCCAAGGGTACTTTCGTCAGTATCCTGAAAAATCCCATCGGTTTTGCCGGTAATCTGGTTCGAGCGGGTAAAATGGGTTTTCAGATGTTTGCCGCACGTATCGGCCACCATTTGAAAACCGCCCTGATCAAGTGGCTGGTCGGGCCGTTAGCCAATGCCGGAGTATATATTCCTAAATCCTTCAGTTTGATAGAAATCGTCAAGCTGGTGCTGTCTGTGCTTGGTATAACGTGGCAAAATGTCCGCAAAAAACTAGTGAAGATTATCCCTGAACCCGTGCTCAAGGGTTTGGAAAAAACTGCTGGTATCCTGGTCACGCTGGTCAAAGATGGCCCGGTCGCGGCTTGGGAAGAAATCAAGGCTGAACTGAGCGAACTCAAAGGTATGCTGATTACTCAGGTAACCGAGATGGTTACCACTCAAGTAGTGAAAGCCGCCGTGACCAAGTTGGCAAGTATGTTAAACCCTGCCGGGGCGGTGATTCAGGCCATTATCGGCATTTACAACACCATCAGTTTCTTTATTGAGAAGGCTGGACAAATTGCCGCTGTGGTCGGCTCGTTCATCAATTCTATCTCCGCTATTGCTGCTGGAAAGGTCGAAAATGCCGCTAAACGGGTTGAACAAACCATGGCCGGTACCTTGAATGTGGTTCTTCCATTTTTGGCCAAATTTGCTGGGTTGGGCAATATCCCTCAAAAGATAGTCGGCATTATTAATAAGATTCGTAAGCCGATTGATAAGGGGATGGATAAGATTGTGGGTTGGCTTGGAGGAATCCTGAAGAGGATGAAGGGCGGCGGCAAGAAAGGGAAGCTCAGCTCCAGGAAGGTTAAATCTTTGGTTTTTGCGGCTATGGGGAGGCCAACACGGGCTAAGACCCCAGAGGCGGCACTTGCAGAGAAGCGGGCCCAGGCTCAAACGTTGCTGGCCCAGTATCAGCCGAAGCTCAAAAAAGGTAAGTTGAAGGTCAACATCATCGACCGGTCGGCAAAGGACGTGAAGAAGAATG
>CBDTVG010000108.1:0-6686 GCA_965363745.1 uncultured Candidatus Electrothrix sp.
CATGGTTTCAGCATGGCTGAACGCTTTTTTATAGGATCTTTTGGTTCTCAGGGCATCATAGACATCCGCCACAGCCATAATCCTGCCAGCCAGCGGAATGTCGTCCCCGGCCAACCCTCTGGGATAGCCGCCAGCGTCATACTTTTCATGATGGCTTCCCACCATATCTTTGGCGCATTCTAAAAACGCCATAGGTTCACCCGCCATTTGCGTCAGCTTATCAATAACCTCTTCGCCGTAGATGGTATGCTTCTTCATCTCCGTGAATTCTTCATCAGTCAACCTGCCCTGTTTCAGCAGAATTGAATCACGAATGGCCACCTTGCCGATATCGTGCAACGGTGCGGTTTTATAGAGAAGAGTAATATATTCAGGTGTAAGGATGTCTGAAAATTTTCCCATTTCAAACAGAGCCTCAGCCAGTGTCCTGACAAAAAAACTGGTACGATGAATATGACCGCCGGTATTGGCATCCCGATGTTCAGCCAATTCGCCCATGGCCACAATGGTGATATCTTTGAGCAGGATGGTCTCTCTGGTGCGGGCGAGCACCTTTTGTTCAAGATTCATCCGGTAGCTGTGCAGTTCGAGATGATTGCGGACTCTGGAGCGGAGTTCAACGCCGTGAAACGGCTTGGTTATATAGTCAACACCTCCGAGCTCAAAGCCTCTTGCCACGTCCTCCGGTTCTGATCTGGCTGTTAAGAAAATAACGGGGACAGAACGCATCTTCACATTTTTTCGTATCTCCTGCATGGTTTTGAAGCCGTTCATACCGGGCATCATCACATCCAAAAGAACAAGATCCGGCGCTCGATTATTGATTCTGGCCAAGGCCTGTTCGCCGGATGTGGCGTAGGCAAATTCAAGATCCAGTCCTTTTAAATGAGACAAAGCGATCTGGATATTTTCCAGCACATCATCAACAATAAAAACCAGAGGCTTATCCGGCTGCAACCTCATCTGTTTTTACCGTTTTTACCACTTTTACCATTGATGCTTCCGAGTTCCCGCAATACCTGTTCAACGCCCTGAATATCCAAATCCAGCGCAAATTTTTTCAGTCTTTTCCCCATTGTGCGAAGTTCCTCGGCCTCTGTTCTAATGCCATGTTCGTGCATTTTTTCACCGAGTTCCGAAGCTGTGTCCAAACTGCCGCTCATTTCTGCTTTGCTGTACAGAGCATCAAGGTCTTCGTTCCATGCTGATGTAATCTGTTCCATGTTCAGTGTTGACAAGGCGTTATCAGTGCCGGAAAGATCCGCATTATTTTTTTTCACTTGAATATATTTATCCACCAAATGTTGCAATTCATGGAGGTGAAAAGGCTTGGCAAGAAAATCGTCGAACAGCGGTTTATATGAATTTTCTTCCGGCATAAGGCCGGTCATAGCGACTGTCGGAATATTTTTTGTTACGGGATTTTTTCTGAGCAACTGGGTCACCTCCCGTCCGTCAACTCCAGCGAGATGTAGATCCATTAGGATAAGATCAGGCTGACGGGAAGAAGCATATGTGAGGCATTCTTCCTGATTCTTCGCTTCAAGCACTTGAATTGGGGAATTGGTAAAATATATTTTTATAAGATGTGACATCTCAGGCATATCGTCAACAACAAGCAGGACAGGCTGTTTTTTCTTTTCCCGGCCTGTTTTTGGCGAACATTGACATACATCGCTTTGTATTTCTGTCTTTTCTATCTCTCCGCTCGCTGTGGATACCGTTGCTGGCATATTAAAAATGAAAGTGCTTCCTTGATTTTTTATACTTTTTAGCGTGACATCCCCTCCCATCATCCGGGCGAGACGAGCACTGAGGGTCAAGCCGAGACATTTGCCGTCATGAATAGTGACATTTTCTTTTTGCAACGCAAATAGATCAAGAATATTTTTTTGTTCTTCCGCCGACATCCCTCGGCCTGTATCCGTTACTTGGAAGGAAAGAACGTAAAGTTTTTCTGAACTTGCTGAACTTTCTAAATTTGCTAAAGCTTGAGACCCGCTCACTGAAAGGATTATTTTTCCTTTGTCGGTGAATTTTATAGCGTTGCTGATCAGATTGGTCAAAATTTGACGACAATGATCGGCATCTATGACGTAAGAGTCCGGCAAATTTGGTTCAATCAGACAAAAAAATGTAAGATTTTTCGCTTGCGCCTGCTCGGTGAACAGGTCACGCAAATGCTCAAGAAGAACCCGCAGATTGGAGGTTGACTTCAAAACCCGCACCTTCCCAGTTTCCAGCTTGGAAAGCTCCATAATGTCGTTGATAATGGCGACCAAAGAGGTGCTGTTTTTACGGATGGTATCGACAAATCGCCGCTGCTGTTCTCCAAGTTCAGATTTCGCAAGCATTTCCGCATACCCAATAATGGCGTTCATCGGGGTGCGAATTTCATGATTGATATTGGCGATAAATTTTCTTTTCCGCTGATTCGCTCTTTCGATTCGTTTTTCCGCATTTCTAAACGCTGTTGTATGCGAATATTGAGGTTCCTTTTGATTGTGTACGCTCACATTATGACTCATACTGGCGACAATCTCTTTTTTCATATCCGTGACATGAACCAAGGTGTGCTCAAGAGAAATAAAATTTCCTTTTTTGTCCTTTAGTTGATCAGGGAACGTGCGGGAGCTGCTTTCTTCTAACAGATCGAACTCTTCCTTAATATTCGTAAAATATGGATCTAGATCCTTGATAGACATGCCGGTCACTTCTTTTCTGCGCAAACCAATAGTGTCAAGAAATGTTCGGTTGGCCGTCGTGATGATACCATTACGGTCAAACAATATTCCGTGCAACGGCAGAGCGTCAAACACCTTGAGTATGAGTTGTAAATCCTGTTTCACAATTTTTTTATTGTCCGTTAGCCGTGCATGAGGCCGATTATCTCTTTAGCTACCTGCCGGATATCCTTTCCGTTCACCGCAACCTCGAAGTCGGCCACCCTGCGATATTGGGGCAAACGTTCTTTGAAAAGTTTTTTCGCCTGCTTAAGATCCTGAAGTAGCGGACGTTTTTTCATTTTTTTCTTCGCATTCGGATGATTGCGGAGAGTGCACAATATATCCTCTATTGAGGAATGAAGATAGATCACCCGGCCCAATCGGTTTACATTGTTGACCTTAAAAAATCCACCTCCGGTTGACACAACTGTTTGCTCAACATGGTGTTCTAACCAATCAGCCACCTGCTGTTCCAGTCCTCGAAACGCCGATTCTCCCTGCTTTGCAAAAATATCTCTTATCTTCATGTTCATCCTGCTTTCAATCAGGTCATCCGTATCCACTGCAAATCGCTCGGTCAGATCAGCAAGAGCACGGGCTGTTCTTCCCTTGCCCACCCCCATAAAACCAATCAAAATAATATTATCTGCCATTAATTCTGTTGCCTTGCAAGTTATAAGTGAGTTATTGATACGTGTCGCCCGCCCGCCTCCATGGCAAAGAGCGAAAAGCGAAAAAAAATGCTGTACTGCGGATTGTAAAACGTAAATGGAAAACTGTAAAATGAATTCTAAGCAGACCGGGTCATATCACCCCGCAGTCAGGCCGCAGTAACCACTTACCATACTGTTTGGCCAATGACTGCCAAGAATAAGACGCAGTCAACTGTTTCGACTCAGCTGCCGCCAGAGGTTGAGGAGTTGCAAGCAATTGGCGCAGATGTTGTCGGAAACCATTTTCAGGATATCTATACTTTTCCGGGAACAGTTCCCGGTAGGAAAGCCGATCCGGCACCAAGGGACGACATCCGGCCCGAACTCCTTCGAGAACCGCCATACCGAAAAATTCATGTCGCGCTGTGGAAACGATAATATCTCCTCGACAAAGCAGGCGGGCGTATTCCTCTTCACTTTCCGCATAACCTATATGAAGCAGTCGGTCAGCAAGTATTGTGCGGGCCCGGGAAAATATTTCCGGCTGATTGCGAAAATGCTGACCAAGCACAATAAGTTGAAAATTATATTCTTCCGCAAGATGAAACAAACCCTGAAAAAAGGTTTCCGGGTCCTTGTCATGCTCCCAGCGGTGATTCCAAATAATAACGGGTACTTTATTTTTCCAACCAGTTTCGTTCCCCACGTTGACTTTACTGCTTGTTTTCATTGCAGAGTCTGTGGTCGCATCAATCCGCTGAAAGTCCATTCCCGGATACAGGATAACCGATTTTTCACGAATTGTGTTTTCCAGAGAACGCAAATCCATATCCGCCGCCTTTTTCAGGTAAGCACGAACACCGCTCAGAAAGCTCTCAAGATTATAGATGCTGTTAAAGGCGATCCGATCCGAACACAGAGCCGAGGTGAAATTTATGGAGGTGAACTGGAATATACCGGGATCATCTACCTGACCGGGGTAAGCAAGCTGATTCTCATGAAAATAAATTGCCAGTGGTAGATGGATACCTTGTCCGGCAAGCAGGCTGCGTAGAACTGCGACATCAAGAAAAGTGGAGGTCAGGATTACGTCAAAATTAGCACCTTGCTTGATCAGTCCGGCAACCTGTTCGGCAAACCAAGGGGCGGATAGCTGCATTCGCATTTTCCATTTTCTGGCGGGCAGGGAAAGCAGAGTGAAACGACAGGCAAGATGACGTTGCAGGCCGATGAGAAACGCTTTATGAGAGCCGCCGTAATAGGGTTCAAGCAGCAGAATTGCAGGTTTATTCAAGTAACAACGTGACAACAGATTGTTCAGCGTTTCAGCTAAAAATACATAAATTGCAGCGTAAAAAGAGTACGGAACCGATTGTCTTTGCTGGAGATGCATTGACAATCTAATTTTTATACCCCGACATCAGGCTCAAGTCAAGGAGAGAGGTTTTTTGATGCCCTGCGCCGATCTGTTTTTCTTTACCCCGACAGATAATTACGCTATGCTTCCTTTGATACATTATCAGACCTATATTATCAGAACAGGATGAGTAATGAAAGCAATACCTCTCAGTGAGTTGGCCGCCCTTGTTAACGGAACAGTCTCTGGTGACGAACAAATCGCCGTTACAACCATGAACAGCCTTGATTTGGCTAAAGCTGGTGAGCTGACCTTTATCAAAAAGTTAAATTTAGGCGATAAATTGGCAGAAAGTCGTGCTTCGGCCTGTCTTGTCCCGGCTAATTTTGCTGATAGAGGGGAGATAAAAATTCCGCTGATCCGGGTGGATAATGTTGATCTGGCTGAAGCCGTGCTTCATAATCATCTGCTGGCTGAGGATTTTCAGGCGACCGGAATTCATGAGCGAGCGGTCATCGGTCAGGATTGCGTGATCAGTGATCAGGTTTCCATCGGTGCCTTGGTTAGTATCGGTGATCGGGTGCGCATTGGTAAACGGGTGAAGATTGAGCCCGGTGCGGTGGTTGGTGATGATGTGTGGATCGGTGACGACTGCGTTCTCCATGCCAATGCGGTGGTCGCCTTCGGTTGCGCTCTCGGCGACAGAGTTGTGCTTCATCATGGAGCGATTATCGGCAGCGACGGCTTCGGTTTGGCCACGGACCCGGCAACGGGCGCACATGTCAATAAACCCCAGGTGGGCACGGTGCGAATTGACGATGACGTACAGATCGGGGCGACTTCCTGCGTGGATCGGGCGGCCTTCGGCACAACCCATGTGAAAAGTGGGGTTCGCATTGATAATCAGGTTATGATTGGCCACAACTGCGTTATCGGAGAAAATTCTATTCTGGTCGGTCAATCCGGGGTGGCAGGCAGCTCAACGCTAGGCCGTAATGTTGTGCTGGCCGCACGGGCGGCGGTGGGCGGACATATCCATCTTGAGGACGGTGTCATGGTCGCGGCCTTGGCCGGAGTGCATAATGATCAAAAAAAGGGTGCTGTTGTGGGCGGGATGCCTGCTTTTGATGTGAAAAAATGGGGCAGAGCCGCCGCCTCTTTCAGTCGCCTTCCTGATATAGTTAAAGAAGTTAGACGATTACGTAAAGAGCTGGATCGTTTGACAGCTTTGTTGAAATAATCCATCAACTTTTCGCTCCTCAGATTCAAAAGCGATCCGAAATTAGAAAATTAAGGAGAAATTATGAAAATAACCATAGAATACTGCACTTCATGAAATTACAGACCCAAAGCCTCCAGTTTGGAGGACGAATTAAACAACACATTCGGCGCTGAAGTTGAGATTAAGCTAATCCCTAGTTCCGGCGGTGTTTTTCTCGTCTGCGCGGATGAAAAACAACTCTTTTCCAAAAAAGAGACTGATCGGTTTCCAATGGACGGCGAGATTGTCGATCTGCTCAGGTAGCCAAACCAAATAGGCGATACATCGAAAATGCTGTGCGAATTACGAGTAAATAATCTGGCCCTGATCAACACGTTGGATCTTGATTTTTCAAATACCACAACCGGTCTCATCGCCTTTACCGGAGAAACCGGAGCCGGTAAATCTATTATTCTTCAGGCGGTGCATCTGCTGACCGGAGGACGTGCTTCAGCCTCATGGGTGCGCAATGACTGCGATCAGGCCATTATCGAAGCCCGGTTTGATATCAGCGGTCGGCAGGAGCTGATTGAGCTGTTGCGGGAGCACGGCCTTGATTACGGTGAAGATTGCATTCTGCGCCGGATTGTTAGCGGCAAGGGCCGGAGTCGGACTTTTATCAATGACCGTTTGGCGACGGCCAGGATGGTGGCGGCAATTGCTGAAAATCTTGTCAATATCGCCAGCCA
>CBDTVG010000109.1:0-6594 GCA_965363745.1 uncultured Candidatus Electrothrix sp.
AACCTTCAGATGAACAAGGGTTTCATACAGGGCGGGACAGAGCCTGTGCAGGTTCTCGTTTGCTTCCGAACAGGACATATTAAATTGAGTCCCTTAACATATCAAACATATGATATACTTTAAAATAGTAAAGAACAAACACTGTGGATAATAAAAAAGTGCCTGCTCGCATATTTTTTATCTCTCCCGCTGAATCCGCCATTGCCCGTTTCTATCTCGGCAAGCTGTGGTGTTTATTTGTTCAATTCCGTCATTAACATTAATCATTACTTTTACTTCAGCCTCTCTGCACGCCCGCTTCATCGCTCCCTGATAAGCGAGATAAGGAGTTACCCGGTACTGGTTCCCCAGTTCCGGGTTTGTCCATGATGCAATCTGCCCGGAAACTCCACGCTCGTATACATGATTGAGCTGTTCACGGTCATATTTATCCATCCGCCTGCTGATGATCACATTTAATAGATTATCGACAGGAGCGCTGCGGGAAAGAGTGACCTCAATATTATGCCCAACCGCCCCATGTCGCGGAATAATTTTACGTGCACGGGAAACTTTTCGAGTACGCATCGACTTGTCCCTCACCCGCTGCACAGTGCTACTAACGCCACCGCTTCCACTTTTCCTTATTTTGGCTGGCGCACAGGACAAGAGCGAAAAAACAACGAGAAGCGAAGTTACAACCGCCATGATGCGTGTTAGACTCATGCAACACCCTCTTTATACAAGCCAGACGGACAGCGTCTTTCCGCTGAACCTCGTAAACTTACCACGAGAATTAGGCGAATACAAAAAAACACTTCCTTTTTTACTGAAGCTGCCATTGGCCGTTCGCATCACGACAGGCGGTGGTGTAGGTCTTTTCAGGGCTGCCGTTAATAACAGCGAGAATTTCCGCCTTGCGGCAATACTGATTATTAGGGGCTGTATATGCAGGCTGAGGCGTGACCTGATACTGAGTTCCATGATCTGGGTTCACCCAAGTCGATGCCTGGCCGGAAGGCGCACTC
The DNA here is from genome assembly GCA_965363745.1 of uncultured Candidatus Electrothrix sp. Lineage (GTDB taxonomy): Bacteria > Desulfobacterota > Desulfobulbia > Desulfobulbales > Desulfobulbaceae > Electrothrix. The sequence continues at coordinate 1,008 of CBDTVG010000109.1, forward strand.
TCGTAAACTCGATTAAGCTGTTGCCGGTCATATTTGTCCATCTCATTACCGATAACATATCCCAACATACCGCCGATAGCCGCACCGATCTGGGTTGATTCGGCATCACGCCCGATTGCCTGGCCGAGAATGGCACCGCCCGCCGCGCCGACCACCGCACCGGTTTGTCCCATATTGGCGCAGGATGATAGCAAAAAAACAGCGACAACCGCAATGATGATCTGTGTTCCCTTCATAAAATTCTCCTATGTATAATTAAATTAATGTACAACCAGCTTTCCCGATTCGTTTAAACACTGTACCTGAAAATAAGTCATTGCCCGCCGAACTTTGATCTGATGACAGTTTTCGCAACGTCCTTTTTTTACGGCTCTTCCTTATAGTGCCCTTTCTTAGGCAGAGCAATATTCAATTTCTCAGGCAGAGCAATATTCAACTCCAAGATTTCACAGTCTTCCTCTCTGTCCAGAGAAACAGTGACATAATCTTGATCAATCTCCACATATCTCTTAATTACTTCGAGTAATTCATTTTGTAACGCAAGTAAAAATGACGGCTGATTCCTCTGAATTTGATCTCTGGCGATTAAAATACTCAACCGTTCCTTAGCCACGTCGGCGGATTTACGCTTGGCATGGAAATAATCAAATAATCCCATCTATCTACCCCCGAAAAGTTTACCGAGGAGTCCATTTTTTTTAGCATCAACGAAACGAAGCGCGATTTCTTCTCCGAGAAAACGATCGACACAGTCATTGTAAGCGAGACCTGCGTTGCTATTTTCATTAACAATAACAGGAACTCCATGATTTGAAGCCGTCAGGACGGACGACGATTCGGGTATCACTCCCAACAAAGGGATGGACAAAATCGCCTGAATATCATCAACAGAAAGCATTTCTCCGTTTCTTACCCGCTCAGGATCATATCGGGTCAACAACAAATGCTCTTTAACCGGTGTCCTACCCTCCACGACCCTTTTGGTTTTACTAGACAGCAGCCCTAAAATTCTATCGGAATCACGTACGGAAGAAATCTCAGGATTGGTGACAACAATAGCTTCATCGGCAAAATACATGGCCATGAACGCACCGTGTTCAATTCCTGCCGGAGAATCACACACAACGTAATCAAATGACTTCCTCAGCTCGTTGAGCACTGCCTCAACACCCTCGATGGTCAATGATTCTTTGTCCCGCGTCTGAGAGGCGGGCAGGATATAAAGATTTTCTGAGCGTTTGTCCCGGATCAAAGCCTGATTTAAATTAGCTTCTTTATTGATGACATTGACAAAATCATAGACAACTCTGCGTTCGCATCCCATGATGAGATCCAGATTTCGCAAGCCGACATCAAAATCCACCACTGCGGTTTTATATCCTTGTAACGCCAAGCCGGTCGCAAAAGCCGCACTTGTGGTGGTTTTTCCGACCCCGCCCTTGCCGGAGGTGATTACAATTATCCTGGTCAAGTCCTGTCCTCCCAAACAACTAAAATGTTTGTTCTTGAATATTTTTTATACTACTTATAATGCGCTGATATGTAACTGACCAGCCCGCAACTGTATCTGGGCGGGTGTGGAACGGAGAGTGATCGGGAAATTCTCATTAACCAGATAAACACCGGCGATAGAGACAAGCTCCGCCTCTAAACACTGACAAAATATGCGGGCGTTTTCATCGCCGTCGCTTCCGGCAAAGGCCCTTCCCCGTAATGCGCCGTAAATGTGAATACTTCCCGGAGTTGCAATTTCAGCCCCTGAACTGACTGCGGCCATGACAATCAGATCGCCCTGATCAGCCTCCACCCTCTGCCCGGACCGCACCGGTTCCGTAATCATAAAAGAAGGAGCCGGGATTTCGGTCGATTTCGGTTCCTGCTCAACCTGATCAATATCAACAACAGTTTCTGTTTCCGCCTTTTTCTCTTCCGACGTATTATTGTCACCATTGTCACTCTTGTCCTCTACGGACTCGTCTTCGAGCTTTTTCCCGCCGCTTCGTGAAGTCAGAACGGCCAGTTCCATTGACACAGCTTTTTCGCACTGCCTTTCCGTGCCCCCAGTGATGCCGACCGGAATAAATCCCTGCCCCCGCACCAGATCAATCAGCAAAGCAAGGTCAAGCTGATCACCGTCTGGTAGATGCTGGAGGCTGATAACAATCGGAGCGCTCCGAAAAAAGTCCGGGGCAAGCCCGACTTTTCTCATCAATTGAGCCGACACCTTATCCAAATTTCTGTCGCGCAATGATAGAACCGGGATCGTAAAAGCCGCTCCCTTTAAATTAAACGCTGTCTCAGTTTCGTTAATTGTAGTCTTTAACATATCCTTTCGCTGATGTTCGCCCTGCGTGTTATTTTGACCTTGCGGCCTGATCACCTACAGGTAAACACTATACTCCTTTTCAAGATTACTTTCAGCTTGGAATTGCGGAGGAACGGTTTTTTTAGCACCGAAGTGGGGTGAAGAGGCATATTTCCGACCACTCTCGATAACGTCCTGAAGCAAAAAAATGTACTGATTCGCAAGCTATTTTTCACAGTTAAAAAGCTCAAATTCAACCCGCCGATCAATCATATTTTGATCACTGTCAGGTTCACTACCATCCTTTGTCGCTGTCTCTCCCTTGCCCTCAACAGTAATTTTTCCGCTTATTGACGCTGATTCTTGTATCAGCCTGTTCTTAATATATTCCGCACGGTTAAGAGAAAGCTTCATGTTATAATCAAAATCGCCCTGTTTGCTGGTATGACCGATAATATGCATACATTTTTTTGTATTCCGTATCAGATAGGCGATAAGCTGTCTCGTCCATATACCATATTCTCGAGAACGATTGGAATCAAACTCGGTTTCATCCGAATTGAACAAAAAAATCAACGGCATTGTGTTGCTATTTTTAAAACCCACCGTTATCATATTGAAAAAAGTGGCTTCCGCCGCATGATAGTTAGCCAACTTAAGATGCGTCAAATACAGCATTCGGTAGACGTCAAGGTTGCCGCCTTGACGGGATTGAAGCAGTTGAAGCAAAATTTTTCGAGCCGTCTTGTATTTCCGACTTCTATAGGCATTTTTGATTTTGGTGATCCGCGCGTCCAAGGCGATATCGCTCACCGTGATCCGCTGTTCGTTTATGACTTCGGCAATTTTTCTTTTTGCTTTTGGATCTGAGGAGATAACGGGTAATTCCTGTGGGCCGTAAGACACTGAATATACCCATATATCCTCATGTGCTTTTGGACGACCTGTTTTTCTATTAGCCAAGGCCGCTGATATTTTATAATATTTCCTAGAACCTTTCTTGGGGTATGCCTGATAGCTGATAACCCCCTTTATAATATAGTCTGCGTTATCTAGCTGTTCATCAGAAGCGTCAGACGTGCTCACAAGATGAATTCGGGAGAATTTTTTTCGATCACCGACATGCAAAAGCAATTTTTCTATTGTCGCACTTGAGGCAATTTCATCGTAGAGAGATGCCTCCTTAAACGGCTCCACAAGAACAAGTGCCTTTTTACGGGATATGGCCGTCAATAAATTATGTCCTAAAATGGGAATTCCATCATCAAGCTCCGTCAATCCCGCAACAGCGATGCGCTGAGGAGGTTTAAGGGTGGGCTTGGGTTTGGGCATAGGCTTAGGAATATTAGGAATAGGTTTAGGCACAGGCGCGGGTCTAAGTGCGGGTTTAGGCGCACATGCGGATATAGCTACAGTTAGCATGGCGAAGAAACTCATAAAAACAGTATGTTTAACAGAAAGCATATATTTTCCCTGTGTATAAGGCATAATATTAATTACATAACTCCGGCATCCCCACACTTATTTCATTTTGGCAATTATTCATTGAACCTATGATTGGCGGTGACGTATAAGGCACACGAGCGGACCGACCTTGTCTTATTTTTATTTTTATAGGTTTCGCTCTAATCTCTTTTACGTCCCCTTCCTCCGCCTCATCGACATCCTCAACGTCCTTCATCTCGGATGAAATAACCGATACAGGAGACAAGGCAAGCAATATTTGTGTATTCTTGGTTAAGGTAATATTTTTTTCAATATATAGATATCCTTTCTTGCGGGCAGACACATGATGTTCTCCGACAGGCAGGCTTATCTCAAGCTTTTGATTACTCGGAACATACTCTTTATTGTCCACCTTGACGCTCACGTCCTCGACATTGAATCGTATTGTTAATGCCGGACGCACAAGTACAATATGCAGGTCGGTATCGTCGGTCAAATGTACTTTTTGCTTAAAGGGTAATAATGCCTTATTATTAGTGACTTCAATCTCATATTTTCCAATCAGCAGTGAAAGAGTCGCTGGCGTTTTGTCGCCCGCAACTCCCCTTTTTTCGCCGTTAATAAACACATCGCTTTTCTCCATGTCGGCATAGACTTTTAAAAAAAACAGTCTGCTTAAATGTATCGACAACGACTGATCTCCGGTCAAGATAATCTCTCGGTTCACGGGCAAAAAACCCTGCTTTTCAGCTGACACTTTGCAGCTATGTGACTTTGTTCGGACTTCAAAGGGAGTCTTTTCCGAAGCGACCCCGAAATATTTTTTCCCGTCTCGACAGACAACAGTTATTGAACTGTTCTCCACATTAGAGACAACGGACAAAAGAGGTTGGATGCCTTGCGATTGAGGCAAAACCGATTTTTTATGAATAGCTGGATGCGGGCGGACTACCTCTCGGAATGCACCCGGAGCGACTGGCTCTTTGAAAGGCTCCCTATTTTCCTTAAAATGTAAGGGAGAGGGGATAATGAAAAATAGGCTGACAGCAAGAAGAAGGAGCAGAAGGAACAGGAAGAGCGCACGAGAAGAGGCGGACTTTTTCCTTTTTTTAAAGACGATTTTCTTGGGCGTGGTAGCCAGCAGTCGCTCCACTTTTTGTATACAGCGCAGATGCTGTTCTGCTATCGGTCGTAAACAGTCCTCACAGGCTGTTTGGGAATCCAGCTCATCATGATTTCCGCAGGCGGGTAGGCTGTCACTTTTTTCCGGGACAAAACGATCATCCAGCTCGTCGTGTATATATTCTATAAATTCATCTCTTCTCAGCCTCAGTTTTTCTATTGATGTCGTTGTTTTTATGAGGTTGTCTTCATTATCCGCCGCAATTTCCGTAACAATAACATACTTAAATAATTCTTTATTTTCAGTATGATAGATTGCTCCCTCTACTTTTTTTTCTCTTTTAAGCGCATCAAGAACAGGGGGCACCTGTTCGGCGAAAAAATTATTTTCCGGTTCTGTTTCAACTGCGAAAAAATTCAACATAACGTCAGGAGATGTCCACGGTTACCGCTGTGTCGGGAAAGATCAGCGTTTCTTTGGATAGGGCACTTTATTTGCTGTTATTTTTCCGCATTGTACAATATTTTCCGCTGAAAGTCTATTGGTCGGATTATCTATCAAACAAAGAAGAGTAACCAGATAAATACAGGCTAAAGTATATACTTTTTTCGCTCTGTTAGCACCTCATAATCTGTTAAATTTTAAAAAAATTCATATCCAGCCTCATCCCGTATTCAGGCGGAAAGCCCCTCGCTCTTTCGCCTGACAGTTTT
>CBDTVG010000110.1:0-6571 GCA_965363745.1 uncultured Candidatus Electrothrix sp.
GCATGACCTTAAAGGCCAAATCAAGGGCCGGGAAGCGATCATAATCCGGCTTTTCAAAACTGAGATTACCGCAGTCAGACAGGCTAAGTCGGGAGAGATTGAGGTTAATCCGCTCAGGGTAGGACAGGGCGTAGGCGATGGGTATTCGCATGTCCGGGATACCGAGCTGGGCCACCACGGAGCCGTCAATATATTCCACCAAAGAATGAACAATGGACTCAGGATGAACAACCACCCGTATTTTCTCCACTGAAACGTCAAAGAGCCAGCAGGCCTCAATGACCTCCAGCCCCTTATTCATCATGGTTGCGGAGTCAATAGAGATTTTACGCCCCATTTCCCAGTTGGGATGGGCCAAAGCCTGGGCCGGGCTTACATGCGCCAGATGCTCCTTGTCCAAGGTGCGGAACGGGCCGCCGGAGGCTGTGAGAATGATCATCCCGACATCATCACGCCGGCCCGCCTCAAGAGCCTGAAAGATAGCGGAATGTTCTGAATCTATGGGCAACAGGGCCACCTTATGCTCCCGTACGGCCCGCATGACCAATCGACCGGCCATAACCAGAGTTTCCTTATTGGCCAAGCCGATATCCTTGCCTGCGGCGATGGCCGCCAAGGTGGGAAGCAACCCCACCGCCCCCACCACTGCGGAAACAACCATTTCTGCAGATGGAACCGTAGCCACCTTCTGATTTCCCGCATCCCCGCAGAAAATTTTTCCCTGATAAGCGGCGGGAAGCATTTCGGCAAGCTGAACAGCCGATGATTCCTCAGCAACGGAAATACATTCCGGCTTAAACTCAAGTACCTGAGCGGCAAGCTCCTTGATATTGCTCCCGGCTGACAGGCCGACAATACGAAAACGATCTGGGAAGGAACGCACCACATTAAGAACGTTTTTGCCAATGGAGCCGGTGGAACCGAGCAAAGAGAGCAACTTCATTTAAGAACTCCTGTGTACAGCAACAAATACAGCAACGGTGCGGCAAGCAACAGGCTGTCAATCCGATCCAGCAACCCGCCGTGAGCGCCGAGCAGCGTGCCTGAATCCTTGATCCCGGTTCCTCGTTTAATGATTGACTCAGTCAGATCTCCGGCAATACCTACGACCGCAAGCACTCCGGCGGTCAAAGCCAGTTTCACACTACTGATTTCCGGCAACAGGAAAGAGCCGAGGATGACGATTGCCAAAACAGCGGCCAAGATACCTCCAAATGCTCCGTTCACGGTCTTGCCGGGACTGATGCTCGGACAGAGTTTGCCTTTGCCGAACGCCCTTCCCGTATAATAAGCTCCGGTGTCGGAACCGGCGGTGACTGCGGTGAGCAACAGCAACCAAGAGCAACCGTCAGGTAAAAAACGAAGTAAAATAATAAAAGAGGAGCAGAGGGTTATATAAAAAACAGAGAAACCGGAACTGAACAAAAAGGCCAAGGGATCGGCGAAATGCGTGTACCGGAAGATAACCAGCGCAACAAGCCCCAGCAGAGCTGGATAGCCGCCGATCAATACTGCGGTCGGGTTACCCGTGACTGAGGCCAGCAACGGAATCAGGCAGACGGCGACGGACAAAACCAAGATGCCGGAATCCGGTGTTTGAGCGGTCATACGAAAAAACTCAACCAAAGCGATTGCCGCTCCGATCATGATAACAAACCAAAAAAGCAAAGGCGGAGCCAGAAACAGCAACAGCACCCACAACGCAACCAGTAGCAGACCAGGTCTGAGGCGTTCCATGATCTATATCCTCTGAAAATTATTTTTTTGGAGACAGAAAAAGACTACTTACCCTTCGTCTGCGCTCCTGTTTTGCCAAAACGCCGTTGCCGAGCGGCATATATATCCAATGCCTCAAGGAACTGCGGTTTACGAAAATCCGGCCATTTGGTTTCTGTAAAGTACAACTCGGCGTAAGAAAGCTGCCAAAGGAGAAAGTTGGAAAGCCGCTGTTCTCCACTGGTGCGAATCAGAAGATCAGGGTCAGGCTGCCCGGCGGAATAGAGATGCTCACTGAATAGCGCATCATCAATCTCCTCAGGGCTCAGCTCGCCGGATGCGCATTTACGGCTGATTTCTCGCATCGCATCCATCATCTCGGCACGGGAGCCGTAACTGAGGGCCAAGTTCAAACGCATACCCGGACAGGTCGCTGTTTCAGCAACAGTGTGCTCCAGCATCTCCCGTACGTCCTTTGGCAGGCGATTCTTTTGACCGAAACAATCGAGTCGAATTTCATTCTTCTTCATATTGTCCCGCTCGACCTGCAAATAGGTTTTGAGCAGGGTCATGAGTCCCTTGACCTCAAGGCCAGGCCGTTGCCAATTTTCCGTGGAAAAGGCATACAGGGTCAGGTGCTTGACCCCGACCTCGCGAGCACATTCCACCACGGCCCGTACAGAATCCACTCCCGCCTTATGACCGAAGAGACGGGGTTGGTGCCGCTGCTGGGCCCAGCGTCCATTGCCATCCATAATAATGGCGACATGTTGCGGGATCTGTTCTTTTTCAAGCTGTGATTCGTGCATAATCAGCAGGAGGCCTATACCTCCATAACCTCTTTTTCTTTGCCCGCAGCAATTTCATCTATCTTGCTGATAAAACCGTCTGTGATCGTCTGCACTTCTTCCTGAAGCCCGAACATCTCATCTTCCGGTATTTCTTTATCATTTTTTTGTTTTTTGAAGGTATCATTCGCCTCGCGACGATCATTACGAATACCGACTTTGAACTCTTCCGCAATTTTTTTGACCTGCTTCACCAGCTCTTTTCGCCGCTCTTCGGTAAGCTGCGGGATGTTCAAACGTATAACTTTACCGTCACCGGCGGGAGTCAGGCCGATATCAGAGGCGAGGATAGCCTTTTCAAGCACCGGTAGCATCTGCGGGTCCCAAGGCTGAATAACGATCATCCGGCTCTCCGGGATGGTTATTGTACCGACTTGATCAACCGGCATTTGGGAACCGTAGGCATTCACTTTTATTCCGTCCAGTAGGCTTCGTGAGGCTCGACCGGTTCGGATTCTGACCAGATCCCTCTTTAAAGCCTCAATTCGTTCCTCCATCTTCATTTCGGCCTGCTCAACAACTTCATTCGCCATGACATTCTCCAGTATCTATTTGTTACTCTTTTTTTATGCATGGAACGCATCCTACAGAGCTGACGGCAGGCCGCCCTGCGATTTTTGTATCCCATGAAAATTCATTAACTTTTTTTTAATATCAGCCTGCTCTTTTTTTGTCTGGCGAGTTTTCCGTTGATGCTTCTCCAGGCGCAATCTCTCCAAGGTATTTAGGAAGATCAATCCCCGCCATGCCAACCACATCGTGTAAGGGTGGCAAACTTTTAATCAATCCAGAGAGAAAATTTGAAGTGGCTGTGCCGTCTTTACCATCGCCAGCCGAATCCCAAACTGTGACTTTGTCAATTTTGATATTACGGATAGCTTCCACTTGGAGCTGAACAATCTGTTCTATTTTTTCGGTCATAAGGAGGGTGGCAGCGGATTTAGCATCTCCATTACAACCTTTTACCAAATTGAGATATCCAGCAGCTTTACTTTCCAGTAATTGACGTACGCCTTCCGCCTCAGCCTGATATTTGAACAGGATGGCATCGGCCTGTCCTTTAGCCTCTCGGCGAGTTTTTTCAGCCTCAGCTTCAGCGGCGATTTCAATTTTTATTTTATCAATTTCCTGGCGCACGACTTCTTCAGCATTCAGCCGTTCTTGTTCAGCCTTATACTGAGCCTTTTGAATCTCAACCTCCGCCTCACGTTGCGCCACCTCCCCGAGTTGCTTGGCAGCCGCTTGTTTTACCGTCAATCCAGCGTTGAAATCTGCTATATCAGCCTTAGCGCGATTTTCTCCATCCACAGCTTGTGCTTCCTGTTGCTGCACGATGATACGTCGATCAGCTTCTGCCTTTTTTTGACCTTTTGCAGATCCTGCCACATTCTCAGCTACTTTAATTTCCTTCTCCCGATTGGCGACAGCTTCACCGATTGTGGCTTCCGCCTCCTGCTGCTGCACAAAAATACGCTGATCAGCCTCAGCCTTTTTCCTACCCTTTTCTGACGCAGCCACATTTTCAGCTACTTTAATATCCTTCTCACGATTAGCGATAGCTTCACCAATGGCTCCTAACTTTTCCTGTTCAGCAACATCGACCTTAGCTTGGTTGATCGCTTCGGAAGAGGCTTTTTTACCAATAGAATCAATGTAACCTGACTCATCTGTGATATCAGTTATGTTGACATTGATCAAAAATAATCCGATTTTATTCAACTCCGGAGAAACATTTTTGCGAACTGATTCCAGAAAACTCTCGCGATCTTGATTGATTTGCTCAATAGTCAATGATGCCACAGTAAGACGTAACTGGCCAAAAATAATCTCTTTTGCCATTTCCTCAACTTCAGATTGCGAGAGATGAAGTAAACGCTCAGCAGCGGAAGTCATGATCTCAGGTTCCGTACTGATACCTACCGTAAAAGTGGAAGGAACATTAATTCGGATATTTTGCAAAGAAAGGGCCTTCTGCAAAGGAATACTAATGGTCATCGGTGTCAAGCTGATATAAGCATAATCCTGAATCAATGGCCAAATGAGGGTACCACCTCCGTGAATACAATTGGCTGATTGCCCTACTCCAACTTTGCCGTAGACCACAAGTATCTTGTCTGATGGACAACGTTTATAACGAGAAGCAAGAAAGGTGATGGTTGAAACAACAAGGATAAGGAATGCGGCAATGGGAAGAATCCAAAAATCAAACATAACAAATACTCCTCTTATTATTTTACGACTTCCACTACAAGAATATTAGCATTTACTTGCACAACTCGTACCGCTGTGCCAGTGGAAACCTCAGCCCCATTTTTTTCGCAAGCATCGAACTCCCGAAGACGATTTCGAAAATTAATCGTCACTCGACCAGTTTTTCGTTCAGGGATAGTGAGGTATACAGTTCCCGTGCTGCCAACCGCATCAGCTGTTTTGAGTGTGCCGCTAGATTGCAAGCGCGCAGCCCCCTGAAAGAGTTTACCGATGGCCCATACCGAAACCATACCAGCAGCCATCGCACCAGTAATAGAAATTATCACCCCTACTTGGCTTTGCCGGTAAAATGCAATACCAACTAAACCGAACATCATAAAAAAGGCGGAAAGTCCATGCATGGAGAGTAAATGGAACCCTACATCAGAATCAGTATGTTCAGTATCAATCTCGCTGTCCACACCGAGATCTGTGTCCGTATCGCCTCCAACAAATTGCAGAAGGAGTTTAATGAGAACGAAAAATCCTCCAATAACGGCGCATGCCAAAAAAAATATTTCCAAGCCGTTAAAATCTGAAAAAGCCTTTACCACGCTCTACCTCCTTCTCTTTGATTATTTGAGTCCAAGCATTGACAACCAGTCACGTAGGATACGGTTTCCGCACCGTTAGAACGTTGAGAAGAAGCTGATGATTCAAGAATGATGTGTAGGACGCAGCATCCTACGGAGCTATAGCCCGTTGCCTACAAAGGATAAGCTAACATTCCAGCTTTCATTCCACCTTCAATCGTCCCGTCAACCAATTCACTTCCGGGAAAAAAGAATTCATCAGTATCATATGTTTCCGAACTCCATTTGAATATAGCGAAGTCCCATGTGTTGCCTTCTTTATGGTATTCCATACGGCCTACAGGCTCTTTTCGGCCATGCGCCATTCTGTCAAGGTAAAGAAATTTTCCTCTGAATCTCGCAAGGTAACTACAGCCGACGCTCTGTAATTCATCTTTATTAAATTTTTCTACGAGGTCAAGAACCTCTTCTCTCACCTCGTCAGGTATCAATTTTTTTGCCATGATTTTTAACTATGTACGGTATAATGTTTATTGGTCACTTCAAAAATAATACGTGGAACGCATCCTACAAAGCTAAACGGAAGCACCTAATGAAGCATTTTCATGATTTGGATCTTTACTCATAATCAGTGATTTGGCACTTTCCTGATTTCGGGCAACGTATTTCTTTTGCTTCACCTTGATAAAACAAAATGGTATGTTTTCCCTCTCCTAACCTAACTTTTTTATTTTTACTCATCTTTTTCATTTCTTGTACTGTACCTTCAGAAAAATCCAATTCCTCTCCACAATCACATCTAAAAGATGATGGATTCGTAAAAAGTCCCAAATGCTCATTTTTTGCATCGTAACTTATTGAGTTGTCATTACCAAAAACGCAAATTCTGACTTTTTACGAGACTATCAAAAGATGATGGAAATAATTCAGTTGCCATTATAATTCGCTCTCTTCTACAATACCTTCGCCAGTTGATAAAAACGGGTAAACTTGAATGATATGCTGTTTTGTAACTGCCTGATCTTTAGTCGTTATCGTAATAACTCTTTTGTAAAAAAACAACCAAAATGCATTTTGGCGAAGGTATTGTTCTAGTTAGGACTGCTAATTATTGATTAACAATCAAGTCCTTAACAAGGATAATAACCAAATTATAAAACTCTTATGCTGTAATCAACGTCCCAACATCCTCACCAGCAGCAGCCCGAACAATATTCCCTTCCT
>CBDTVG010000111.1:0-6569 GCA_965363745.1 uncultured Candidatus Electrothrix sp.
AGCAGGTCAATAACCTTGATACCGGTCTCCAGCACGTTCACCTCGGTGTCCTGCTCGGTGAATTCCGGGGCCGGGCGATGGATCGGCATGGTCTTAGAATCGTCAATTTCACCCAAGCCGTCAACCGGACGACCAACGACATTCATAATTCTGCCGAGAGCTGGTGCTCCCACAGGAATGGTAATAGGAGCGTCAGAGTCACGGCAGTTCATGCCGCGTACCAGACCGTCGGTCTGATCCATAGCTATACAACGCACCACGTTATCACCAAGATGCAGTGCCACCTCAATAACCAGATTTTCCTCAACATTATCTATACCCGGATTGGTGACAAACAGGGCACTCATGATTGAAGGCAGTTCTCCCGCCTTAAATTCAACATCAACTACAGGCCCAATGACCTGTATAATCTTACCAACTCGCGATTCACCCATTGAAATGGCCTCCTGGAAACAATTTAGCAATATCCAATTAAATACTTAGTTCGTATCAGCCCTTCAGTGCCTCAGCACCACCGACAATATCCATAAGATCACCGGTAATGGCCGCCTGGCGAGCCTTGTTATACAGTTGTTTTAAATCTTTGATAATATCATCGCAGGCCTTGGTCGCATTATCCATGGCCGCCATCCGGGCCGCATGTTCACCGGCAGCGACTTCAATCATGGCATGAAATACCTGCACATTCAGATGCAACGGCAGAAGGCTTTCCATTATCTGTTCAGGATCAGGCTCATAGATATATTCAATACCGACACCGGTCGTCCCTTTTTTACCTTTTTCAAGCGGTTGTATAGGCAACAGCTCTTCCTCGGTCGGACGCTGCTTGGCCATAGAGAGAAATTTGGCATAGACCAAATGCACCTCATCCGCTTCGCCCATCATGAAATTATAAGTAATATTCTGCGATATTTCCCGGGCGTTAAACATCTGAAAGGTTCCCATAATATCCGTATATGATTTACGAATTTTACCGGATCGCTTAAATGCCTGAGCGGCTTTATTACCTACCGTGATCAAGCTGACTTTTTTCCCTTCATTCTCATACTTACTCATGAGTTTCAGGGCCGCATTGACGACATTGGCGTTAAAGCTCCCGCAAAGTCCCCGATCAGAGGTGATAACGACAAGCTCCACCGATGACACATTGCGCACTTCCATTAACGGCTGATTGCCGCCGATTGCTCCACCGGAGAGCTCCCCCATGGCTTGTGCGAATTTTTCAGCATAAGGCCGAAAAGACACCATCCTCTCCTGAGCACCCCGCAATTTTGCGGAAGAGACCATGTTCATTGCTTTGGTGATCTGTGAAGTCTTGGAAACGCCTTCTATTTTATTTTTAACATCTTTTAATCCAGGCATGTGATCAATTCCTTACTGTTCGATCTTAATTCAGGCATTCAGCTCAAGCCCTTAGTCGCCTTAAACGCCTCACCGAAAGAGGTCAATGTCTTTCTGATTTTTTCATCCAGCGCATCAGAAATAGCCTCTTTGTCCTGTAATTCTGTAAAAATTGACGGCTCGTTCAGCTCAATATAGCTATACATTTCCTGTTCGTAATCAGCAAGAGTGTCAACTGGAAATTTGTCCAGAAAACCCTTAGTGCCCGCAAAGATAATAGCTACCTGTTTTTCCATAGGCAGGGGCTGATACTGGGGCTGTTTCAGGATCTCAACCAATCGTTCACCACGGGTCAGCTGGGCCTGCGTGGCCGCATCAAGATCAGAACCAAAGCCAGCGAAAGCCGCCAGTTCACGATACTGAGCCAGATCAAGACGGAGCGTGCCCGCAACCTGTTTCATGGCCTTAACCTGAGCCGCACCACCAACACGGGATACTGAAATACCAACGTTGATAGCAGGACGAACACCGGCGAAAAACAAACTCGGCTCCAAGAAAACCTGACCGTCGGTGATGGAGATAACGTTGGTCGGGATAAAGGCAGAAACATCCCCGGACTGGGTTTCAATAATCGGCAAAGCGGTCATTGAACCGGCTCCGAGCGCATCACTTACCTTGGCGGATCGCTCTAGCAGGCGGGAGTGGTTAAAGAAAATATCACCGGGATAGGCTTCACGTCCCGGAGGCCGCCGCAGAAGCAGAGAAAGCTCACGATAAGAAACAGCCTGCTTGGAAAGATCATCGTAGACAATCAAAGAATGTTGGCCGTTGTCGCGAAAATATTCAGCCATCGCGCAACCGACCATGGCGGAGACATACTGCATGGGCGCAGGATCAGAAGCACAGGCCGCAACCACAGTGGTGTATTCCATAGCACCATGCTTACGCAGAGCCTCGACCACCAGAGCGACCGTGGATTTTTTCTGTCCGGTCGCCACGTAAACACAATGTATGCCACTATTTTTTTGGGCAATGATCGCATCCACACAAAGGGCTGTCTTGCCAATCTGACGGTCACCGATGATCAGCTCACGTTGACCGCGACCGACCGGAGTCATTGCGTCAACTGCCTTGTATCCGGTGTAGCAGGGCTCATGCACACCCTTACGGGCGATAACACCAGGAGCGATCACTTCCATCTTCCGGGTTTCTTTGGCATTGAGCGGCCCCTGTCCGTCAATGGGCTGACCGATTCCGTCAACAACCCGGCCTTCCAGCTCCGGTCCGACCGGAACCTCGGCGATCTTACCGGTCCGTTTGACAATATCGCCTTCCTTGATATTACGGACATCGCCCATAACTGCGACACCCACGTTGTCCTGCTCAAGATTAAGAGCGAGTCCCATAATTTTACCTGGGAATTCAAGAAGCTCCATGGCCTGACAATTTTCAACACCGTAAACACGGGCGATACCGTCACCGACGGAAAGGACTGTTCCGGTTTCTTTCAGATCAATATCACTGGCGTAACCGGCGATCTGATCCTTGATGATCCGACTGATTTCTGAGGCTTTGATCTGCATCTGACTATTCTCTCCCCTTGATAGATTCTTTTAATCCATTAAGTTGTGTTCTAATACTTCCGTCCAACACCAGATCTCCGACCCTAGCGATCATACCGCCGATAATCGAGGGATCAACCTGTGTCTCAAGAATTACCTTGTTTCCTGTAATATTTTCCAGCTTCGCCTGAATCTTTTCAAGCAGCGCATTATCAAATTCCACCGCCGAAGTAACCCAACCGTGGCTGATATTCTTTTCACGATCCAGCATTCCTCTGACCTGAGCAGCGACCTCTGTCAGGACATCAATGCGTTTCCTTTCTACCAAGAGATTGAGAAAAGCGATCATCAGCGTATCTGCCCCTGCGGCTTCCGCAATTCCGGTAATAACCTTGCGTCTGGCCTCAAGCGGATACAGAGGGTTGATCAGGGTCGCAGCGACATCAAGTTCCGGGTCGTCAAAAAGATCGGCAATGGTGTTCAGCACTTCCGCATAGGCATCAACTGTGCTGTTCTCTTTACCAAGGGTAAATATCGCCCTAGCGTACCGTTTTGCTAAAATTGTCTGTTTCACTGCACCGCACCCACTCTTTCAAGATACTGTTCAGTGATCGCAACCTGATCCTGGGTTGTCAGGTTCTTTACGATCAGCTCCTCTGCCATTGCGACGGCCTGTTCTGCAACCTCCGCCTGTAATTTCTTCTGCGCTTTCGCAAGTGCGTCCTGCACAGAGGCTTTAGACTGACGTTTGATTTCAGCGGCTGAAGCCTCGGCCTTAGCGAGTATTCTGTTTTTTTCTTCCTCAGCCATTGCTAAAGCCTTGTCTACGACATCAGCCATTTCCTCTTCCATGCCGGCCAAACGCATTTCAAATTCTTTATAAGAGCTTTCTGCCTCGTCCCGCTGGGCCCGCACGGTTTTCAGATCATCCTCGATTTCACTACGGCGACCACCGAGAAAAGCGGCAATCGGTTTGCCGCCGAATTTCACTATCAAAAACACCAAACCGGCAAAGTTCAAGGCCCGCCAAAAGAGATCCTTTAATTTCGCCCATGTCAGCATCGACCCGGCATGTTCCCCGCCGTGGCCTTCAGCATGAGCTTCTTCGCCTGACGCATCAGCAATATGGGTGTTGTCTTGAGCATGGTCGATTGAATCGATTGAATCCTGCATATGCCCAACCGAAGCCGAAGCATGGCCCGCTCCTTCCTGAACCACAGCGGCTGAACCGCTGTTCATCTCACCGTGACCGACGTTCCCGTGCTCCTGGGCGGATACATATGCCGAACCGAACATTCCTCCGCATAATCCGCACACCAGCAAGGCCGGTAAAATATTTTTCAGCATTCGAGATTTCATGCTTCCAGACTCCTTCCAAGGATCTTCGCCGCCATATCCCGAGCAAATATTTCAGTATCGTTCAACAATTTTTTGCGAACATCTTCGAACTCGGCCTCTACCTCGGCAAGTTGTTTTTCCTTTTCACTGTCAGCTTCCTGACGAATCACGGCGATTTTTTTAGCACCGGCAATTCCTGCCGCACTTCTGGCGGCATCCAAAGCCTCTTTGGCTTTCCTGCTCGCCTGCCGCATTTTTTTGTCCACTCCGGCCTGACGATCTTCGGCATTCCGCTTAAACTTTTCAACGTCCTCACTCAGAGTATCCAATCTTTCCCGCCGTTTATCCATAATTGCCAGAACAGGCTTATAGAGCACCTTGTTCAGGAGGATCATCAACACGACCATATTGATGATATGAATCAGCACTGTGTAATCAATTGAAATCATATAACCACTCCTAATAACTCTGAAAAATAATAATATCTTTTAGTGAAAACGAATAACGGCTCAGGTCAAGAGTATGACACTTACAAAAATTACAGCGTTCTGTCAAATCTTTTTTATTTTTACTTCCTCTTCATTATTTGTGTAACATTGTCAAACAACATCAACGATGCGGCTTACTCACCGCCTTGTTTTTTGGGACATTCCTACCTCTTTGTCCGTCCGCTCCGTTCCCGGAAAAACATGCGTACCGGTATTCTGTCCAGCCCTAATCCTTCCCGGAAGCGGTTCGCAAGATACCGCTGATAGGAAAAATGAATCTCCTTAGGGTAGTTGGCCACCACGGCAAAGGAAGGCGGGGCCGTGTCCACCTGGGCCGTGTAATAGAGCTTCAGTCTGCGGCCCCGATACATAGGCGGTTCGTGATGGTCGACCGCCGCCTCTAACAAGCGGTTCAAGGCGGAAGTGGGAAAGCGTTGGTAGAACTGTCGATGCATCTTACCTATTTCAGGGAAGATTCGTTTAATACCGTGCCCGGTTTTGGCCGACACCTTGAACACAGGAGCGAAGGGAATAAAATTGGTTGCCAGCCGGATCTCCTCCAGCAGCCAGTCCTGCCGCTTTTTATCGTCCTGAATCAGGTCCCATTTATTGATTAGGATCAGCAAGGCCCGCCCGTGATCCTGCGTGTAGCCGATCACCTTGGTGTCCTGCTCAGTGATCCCTTCTTCCGCATCAATCAGCACCGCCGCGATGTCACAACGGGTCAGGGACTTTAGGGCCTTGAGGATGGAAAACTTCTCCAATTTGTCCGTAGTCCTGCCCTTGCGTCGGATACCGGCGGTGTCAATGAGCAGGTAATTATACTGGTCGCGGGACAGCAAGGTGTCCACCGAGTCACGGGTGGTGCCGGAGATATCGGAAACCACCATCCGTTCCTGTCCCATGATCGCATTGATCATGGAGGATTTCCCCACATTGGGCCGACCAAAGAAGGCGATACGAACCGTATTTTCCGGCAGTTCTGGAGGAACCTCGATTTGATCCAGCTTCTCGACCAAGCCGTCCATCAGGGTATTGAAACCATAGCTGTGATCGGCAGACAAGGCCCAGAGCTGTTCCACGCCCAGTTCCCAGAACGGGGTCAGCAGCTCAGTTTCAAGATTCGGTGCGTCAATCTTATTGACCGCAAAGAAAACCTCCTTGTCCGTGCGCCGGAGCAGCTTGACGAGCTCATGGTCACCGGGCATAACCCCCTGACGACCGTCCAGCAACAAAATGATGACATCAGCCTCTTCCATGGCCTGCATGGCCTGGGTGCGGATATGGTCGCTGAACTGATCGCCGTCTACGCCGTCCGCATCTTCAATACCTCCGGTGTCCACCAACATAAAGGTATGCTCCTCCCAGCTCGCTCTGGCGTAATGGCGGTCGCGGGTGACACCGGGTGTGGGATCGACAATGGCATCGCGCCGTCGGGTGATTCGGTTGAACAGGGTTGATTTTCCCACATTGGGTCGTCCAATTAGGGCGATCAGGGGACAGGGATTGCTTTTCACGTTCAGTCTGCTTTGTCAAAGGTTAAGTATCGGCTTTTCAGCCGCTGTTCCGTAGGATGCATCCGGGGTGCGGAACGGGATCGCCGCTCCGGTACGGGCTGGGAGTCACGGCAAGAATACTCGTACTTAGGGACTTTGGCAAGCGGGGTTTTCTTATCCCCGATTATCCGCAAGCGGACAGGTCGCCGTTGAGCGATGCTCTCCGATTTTATCGCCCGATAGAAAATTCGACTGCCCTTCTTGCTTTGCCCTGAAAAAAAATATACTTGACCAATACCTTCGCCAAAATGAATTGCTGAGCTAAAAAAATGAACAGTTGTTAG
>CBDTVG010000112.1:0-6514 GCA_965363745.1 uncultured Candidatus Electrothrix sp.
TTGAAATGAGAATCAACTCATCCAGAAAGTGTCAACTGGCATATGAAGCATGCCCCGCTTTCTTATTTTTCCTTTCAGAGCATGTCTAATTTTTTCAGCGTACGGTGAAGGAAACTATCATTTGTTCATTAAAAGAGAAAAAGAGAAAAAAAACAATTGGGAGATTTACCCTTTCTGATATGGGTAAATATACCCAAAAAACACCGGGAAGACAAAAGATCAGAGTTGTTCAGGCATGATAAGCGAATTTCTTATGGCATGATTGACGAGGTCGACACTGTTTTTCATCTTGTATTTTTTCAGCAGGCTGGAGCGATAATGATCTATGGTGCGTGGACTCAGGCAGAGCATATCTGCCATCTGTTTACTGGTCAATCCTTTAACCACCATTTGCAGGACTTGTTTTTCTCGATCCGTCAGATGGATAAGCGGCAGATCCTTATCGTTGTGATAGGCCGCCGCCATCTCGCCGCTGACCTCCGTTGCCAGCTGAGGTGTTACATAAATTTTGCCGTCTTGTATTGTCCTGATAGCTGGCAACAGCTCAGTGTCAGAATCATCTTTGAGTAGGTAACCGTGCGCTCCCGCCGCGATAGCATGATAAAAATACTGGGTGTTGGAATGCATGGTAAGCACTAAGGTTCGGACATTCGGGTAGCGTTCATGAATTTTTGCAACGGCTTCGATGCCGTTCATCAGGGGCATTGAAATATCAAGGATAACCATATCGGGTAGCCGCTTTTTCATCGTATTCAACAGCTCACAGCCGTCGGGGACCTCCGCGATAACCTCCAACCCCGCTTCCTGGCCGATCATAGCTTTGATTCCTTGCCTGATTAGGCTGTGGTCATCGGCTATAATTATGCGATATGGTTTCATAGCGGATCAGATGAATTCAATGCTTACCGGGCAATGATCAGAACCTGGAATGTCATCATGGATGGCGGCGGAGCGCACCCGATCTCGACTGCCGGGATCAACCAGAAAATAATCAATACGCCAGCCGATGTTCCTTGCCCGCGCGTTAAAGCGGTAACTCCACCAGCTGTACTGTTCCGGCTCTTGATTAAACAGACGAAAGGTATCAATATATCCCGCTCCGGTGACTTTATCCATCCAGGCCCGTTCTTCAGGTGAAAATCCTGGATTCTTGACATTCGCCTTCGGGTTGGCAAGGTCAATTTCTTTATGGGCGACATTGAGGTCACCGCAGAGCACCACGGATTTTTTTTCAGCCAGCCGATCCATGTAATTGAGCAATGCTTTATTGAAATCCTGTTTGAAGCGAAGTCGCTTTAGTCCGTGCTGGGAGTTGGGGAAATAAGCGGTGATAAAATAAAAATTAGCGAATTCAAGGGTCAAAACTCTGCCTTCCTGATCCAATTCCTCTTTATCCAAGCCGTACATGACATTGAGAGGCTCCTGCCTGCTGAAGACAGCGGTACCTGAATATCCTTTTTTTTGCGCCGGATACCAATAGGCGGTGTAGCCTGGAATAGACTTGACCTCATCGGGCAGCTGATCCGGCATGGCTTTGATTTCTTGCACGGCGAAAATATCGGCATCGAAGGCATGCAGGATATCGATGAAACCTTTTTTTAGAGCGGCCCGAAGACCGTTTACATTCCAGGATACAAATTTCAGCGCAGCTGTTGAGTTTTTTTCTCTTTTATCCCTCGTTATTTTTCGTGGTGTAACACCGAGCCGTGGGCAGGTTTCCGCAATGACACAGCGGTCACAATGGGGTGCTCGTGATCGGCAGGTGCCCTGACCAAAGGCGACCAGCAGAGCATTGATGGGGATCCAGTATTGTTCCGGCAACTTCTTGCGCAGGGCTGTTTCTGTTTGCAGGGGCGTGTCAGTTTGAACATAGCCCCAGATATTCATGATCCGGTGAACATGGGTGTCCACGCAGATAGCGGGCTTGTTAAATGCCACAGCCACCACCAAATTCGCTGTTTTACGGCCTACGCCGGGAAGTTGGATCAGCTCCTCAATCGTCTCTGGTATCCGTCCAGAAAATTGTTCCTTCAATACGGTGGGCAGTGAGGCAAGATATCTGGCTTTATTACGGAAAAATCCGACAGGATAGATGAGCTTTTCCAGCTCAGTCTGGGACAGCTGTGCAAGAGCGGTCAGGGAATCCACTTTTTTAAACAGACGTTTTGAAGCTGCCGCTGTCACCTCGTCTTTGGTCCGGGCCGAAAGAATGGTGGCTAATAAAATTTTGAAGGGATCTTTCGTTTGAACGGCAATCAGATCAACAACAGGCACCTCATAATCAGCGACTTCCTTTTTGAGTATGGCGAGAACAGATTCGATTGGAAACAGCGCTTTTTTCATATACAAGGCCTCATTTTTTTTAACTTTCTCTCAATAAAAATAGTATATAGCAACCTGTCTTGCATTTTGCAAGGGTATCTTTGCGCAGTTCCGCCGCTGTATGGTCCAAGGAGGTTGGAGGGCCGCAACAGTAGCCGATTTTAATTTTTTGTGGTGTATAAATTTTATCCAATAAGGATGATCGCTCTTTACTTTTTACCATCATCGTGGTTTATAATTAAGTAAATATTTTTATAAAACAGCATGATGAACTCGTCAAATGGGGTAGATCGTAAACTTTTTCTCCACACCTTTTTATGCCGAAAAGCTCCCGGACGATACATCCCCCGAACAGACCATGCTGTTTTCTCCTCCTCATTCTTCCGATCATGCTGTCGAGCGTGTTCATCTCCTATTTGTTTTATCAGGACGAAAAGATACATCAGAACGCTTTACATAAAAGCGAAGAGAAATATGTTATCGGCCAACAGCAGCGTGAAATCCGCAAGATTTTCCTGAATATCACCACTGACCTTAAAATTTTGGCAGAATCATATAGTGAATGTTCCGACAAGAAATATTCGCATAATTCGCAGAGCTCTTTGGAAGGATTCACCGAAATCCTGCGCCTTTTTTCCTTGCATCGCCAGGTTTACGACCAAGTCAGGCTGATGAGCAAAGACGGTATGGAACGGATACGGGTCAATCTTGTCGCAGGCCGCAGTGTCATCCTGCCCGAAGAAAAGCTACAAAATAAAGAAAAGCGCTACTATTTTCGGAATACGATACGACTGAATCCAGGTGAAATTTTTATTTCCCCCTTTGACCTGAACCTGGAACACGGAAAAATTGAGCTACCCTATAAACCCATGCTCCGTTTCGGCACACCAGTGGCTGACCGGCACGGGAACAAACAGGGAGCTGTCCTGCTTAATTATCTCGGCCAAGAAATCTTGGATCAACTGGTTGAGCGAGAGGAAAACGGCCCGCATGGAAAACTTATGCTCCTCAATCAGGAGGGCTACTGGCTGTATGGGGAAAAACGGAACGATGCCTGGGCCTTTATGTGGCCTAAACGGGCCGGACACACCTTTGCTTCCAGATACCCGGAGGCCTGGAAAACCATCGCCTCGGATCATAGCGGGCAATTCACAGTCGATGGAAGTCTGTACACTTTTGTAACCCTTCATCCTTTAGGCGAAGGCATGTCCTGCAGCACAGGCAACTTGAACTCTTTCGAAAAGAATCAGGGGGAAGTCAGGCCAGAACAGTATTATTGGAAATTGCTCACCCGTCTTGCCGTTGAACAGATTGAACAAGAACATCTGACCCCTGTGAAATACAGCCTGTTGCTTTTCAACGTGGTGCTTTTTACCCTGCTGGGGCCGGTCGGCTGGCTCTTGATCAATTTTTATGTGAGCCGGGAAACCACACGCCGGGAGCTGAATCATTTCAAAACGGTTTTGGATAAGACGCTTGACTGCGTGTTTATGTTTGATCCAAAAAGTCTGCGCTTTACCTATGTCAACCAGGGAGCAATGAAACAGATCGGTTACAGTGAGGAGGAGTTTTTACAGATGACTCCTTTGGATATTAAGCCGGAATATACTGAAGCCGTGTTCAAAAAAATATCTACCTCCTTAACCGAAGGAGCAACAAAAAGTCTGTTCTTTCAGACGGTGCATCAGCATAAAAATGGAACCCGGATACCGGTTGAGGTGCATCTCCAGTATATTGAACCAATGGGGGACAGGGCCTGTTTTGTGGCTGTGGTTCGGGATATAACTGAACGGAAACAGGCGGAAGAAGCGCTTAAATCCGCACATCAGCGGCTCCTGACCGTCCTCGACAGCATGGACGCGATGGTCTATGTTGTTGATCTTGAGTCATATAAGCTGCTTTTTCTCAATAAATACGCTGTTGATATATTCGGCGACATAACCGGATCCATCTGCTGGAGGAGTTTGCTGGCGGGACAGGATGGCCCTTGTGATTGCTGTCCCAACGATATGCTGCGCGGCGACGGTGAATATGCGGGCCGAAGTTATGTCTGGGAACGACAGAATCCGTTTAACAGACACTGGTACGAGATGCATGACCGGGTCATTAAATGGTTCAACGGGCGTGAAGTCAAGATCCAGATCGCCACAGACATAACTGAACGCAGACGTATGGAGCGGCAACTGCATCACAACGCCTACCACGACTGCCTGACCGGGCTGGCCAACAGGCTCCTTTTTTATGAAAGATTTGAAGAGGCACTGTCTGCGGCACAACGCAACAGGTCAAAAGTGGCTTTGATTTTTCTTGATCTGAATCGGTTTAAACCAATTAACGATACATACGGCCACGATACGGGGGATCTCCTTCTTTGTGAGGTTGCGCATCGCCTGTTGATCTCTGTGCGGAAAGTTGATTTGGTTGCCCGGATGGGAGGAGATGAATTCATTCTGCTTTTGCCCGATTTGCAAAGTCGTGATGATGTATCGCGGATTGTGGCTCAAGTCAATGCGGCCTTGGCAAACCCTTGTCAGTTGACTTCTGATCTTGAAATCATTATCTCCGCCGCGATGGGTACGGCTCTCTACCCGGATGACGGGGTGTTGGCTGATGAATTGATTAATATTGCGGATGAATTGATGTACAGGAATAAGCGGCAGAGATAAAAAATGCCTCTCTGATCGCCGACCGGCTGAATATGTCGGGAAAAAGTTGAACAATATAACAAACAGGACAAGAAAATGAATAACGTAAATGCGATAATATATCGCTTTCTTTCTTTTTTGTATCGGGATGAAATTTCGTTTGCGCTTATTGAAAAGATGCGTGCGGGAGCGTTTCTTGATCACCTTACCGAGTTGGCCAGAGAGCCTGTCCAGCAGGGCAATGAGCTTGTCGAACTGGACAGGCTTCGCTCTGGCCTCAGCAAAATGAGCGCAGGACTGCAAGCAGGTTCAGCCGCAGAGGTTTATAACGAACTGCGCTACGAATATGCGGATTTTTTTCTCAATGCCAGCAATAATCCCGTTTTCCCCTATGCCTCCTGCCATGTCACGGGCGAGCCGCTGGTCATGCAAAAGCCGGTGTTTAAGGTGCGCAACGCCTATTCCGCAAACGGGCTGCGTAAAAATTCCGCTTACCCGGATCTGGATGACCATATTGCGGTTGAGCTGGAATTCATGGCCTATCTGGCCGGGCAGGAAGGAACCGAGGAGCAGCAGGCTGATTTCCTCCGCAATCATTTAGGCTGGGCTGATTCTTTTTGTGAAATGCTCGACTCTGCCGCCAAGACCGAATTTTATCAAGGTTTGGCCGAATTGACCAAAGCGGTGCTTTCCTACGACAGGGCGGCACTGTCCGAGTCAGTTGATGCACCGATAAAACAGGACGGCGCAGCAGCCTTGGAACAGTTAGGCCGAGCTGTCGAATTGCTTGAGCTTGATCAGGATCTTGTCACGTTGACTCAGGGCGCAATCGTCCCGGAAGCGGCCAGCACGGTCAAGACCCATTGCTATATCTGTCTGGGACTCTGCGGTCAAGAAGTCAAGGTGCAAGATCAGGTAATTACCGGCTGCAAAGGGCTGGCGGGTGATCCCAAGGGCGGCGGGCGGCTCTGCATCAAGGGGGCCAATGCCCATAAAAATACCTATTCAGCCTATCGCCTCAAAACTCCGTTGATCCGGGAAAATGGTCGATTCAGAAAGGCTTCTTGGAACGAGGCCCTTGACCTGACCGCTGAACGCCTGAAGAGCTTTGACCCCAAAACCGTCGCATTTCATCGGGGCAATGATTTCAACAGCTGGTGCCATGAAGCGGTAATGGCGGCCTACGGCACCCCGAACAAGACCACCCATCGTCAAATGTGCGATAATGCCAACCGCATGGCCAATGAGCATTGTTTCAGTGAAAAGCGGCCCTGGATTGATTATGCGAATTCCGAGTTTATCCTCCTCTTCGGCATCAACGAGCTGGCCACCTCCGCCGGGCAGCGCAAGGTCGGATTGCTGAAAAAGGCGGTTAAAAGCGGGGCCAAGCTGGTGGTGGTTGATCCTCGTCGATGCGAGACCGCAGGGCTGGCAACGGAGTGGATTTCGATTATCCCAGGTACAGACGGAGCTATGGCTCTAGCCATGTGCTATGTGCTGGTGGCTGAAAAATTGTACGATACAGATTTTGTTGGCGATTGGTGCCA
>CBDTVG010000113.1:0-6422 GCA_965363745.1 uncultured Candidatus Electrothrix sp.
GCAAAAGCAAAGGGTGTTCAGGTTCAGACGGTCAGTCGATCACCGGCAACCGGAAGCAGGGTACCAGGTCTGTCCTGTACCATCTTTTTGATGGTGTCAATTTCGTTTTTCCGCAGGTTGTGTTCAATATGAACCAGAGCTATCCGGCCCACCTCTGTTTCGTCCGCCAATTTCAGGCTACTGGTGATAGAGCCGTGATAAGGAAAGGTGTCAACCATATTGTACGATTCATGGATTACAAAATCACAGCCTTGAATCAAGTTTCTCACCCGCGTGTTGGAGCGTCCGTCTCCGCTGTAATAAAATCGGATCGGTCCGTCTTCAAGCAACAGGCCAAGGTTGTACTGCGTATGCTGGGTGAGCGCGGTGGACCATTTCAGGCCAGCAATGGAGGCGGTTGCACGAGGACTGATCACATGAAAGTCAAACTTAAAGCCGATTTTTTTACCAAAGGTAGGGTAGGCCATTTCCAGCACATCTCTGACCTTTTGTTCTATACCTTTCTGCCCGATAATAGAAAGGGGACGGGTTCGGCCCATTTGCCAGAGGCGAAGAAAAAGCAGAGGAAGGCCGAGAAAATGATCGCCGTGAAAATGGGAGATCCAGATGCAGTCCAGTTGGTCGGGATTCTGAACTAAGCGAAAATATTGATGCGCCGCAGTGAACCCGCAGTCCAACAATATTCTGGTGCCGTTGCTTGTTGTCAACAGAGAAGAGCTGTTGCTATGTGCTGTATCACAGGTTTCGCCGACACCAAGAAAAAAAATTTCCACAGTTCTTACTCCGTTGTTATCATTCTTGACGCATTGCTTCGGGAGGCATGTTGATCATGGAGAAAACCAAATTCATCAAGCGCAGATTCATTCTTTTTTTATCCCCACTCTCTACAATATACGTATTTTTTGTTGTTGGAGCAAGCGGGTTGTGGATAATTTCACAACCCGCCTTGACAGACATTCAGCAATTTGATCAGCTGGTTCGGAGAAAAGTCAAGAAATTGAAACAAAAAAAATTCCAGCTGTTCGCATTTTCTGAAATTATGCTTAATTTTTTCATGAATTGCTTCATCGTTTTTTCCGTAACGCTCTATAATATATTCCAACCGTTCAGCCAAGCTGACAATCGAATCATGCCGCACCCGTTTGTCAGCGTAGTAGACAATTTCCTGAGCTTGGAACAGTCCCTGCCTGTAATTTTCCAACAAGAAATTTTGCAACATGACATGTCCCCCTACAATTTCCGCTATTTCCGGGTAGCCATGCCGCAAACAGATCTTCGCTCCGGTTGCAGCATGATCACAGGCGGTTTGCAGACAGGGCGTTTTGGCGATATCATGCAACAGGGCACCGCTGACGCAAAGCTGTCGATCAGGCGGCGCAGAAACCTTTATGGAACCCTGAAGGCCGGTCGCTAACACATCGGCAATCCGGGCGACAAGTAATGAATGGCGACGAATATTGGGTAACATTTCATACTGCTCCATAAGGGCGGCGCAGGTGTCAATTCCCGGAATGTTCATATCAGAGTGCTGTGCGTTGTTCATCTGCCGCTAAAACGATGGATCGCCTCAACAGCGATCTTGGCCTGATCCGGGGGTGTTTGCGGCAGGATTCCATGGCCCAAATTAAAAATATGGCCCTTGGCCTCCTTGGCCTCATCAAGGATTGTTTTGATCCGCTGTTCCAGTTTCTCTTTCGGGAGAAAAAGAGCGACAGGATCAAGATTCCCCTGGACAGCATGCTCTCCTACCATTTTCACAGCGTCATCAATCTTTATCCGCCAATCCAGCCCCAGCACATCGGCACCGGCATTTTTTGTATGGTTGATCAAGGTTGAACCGTTATTGGCAAAGTAGATGATCGGAATATCCGTCATCTTACGCAGATCCGATATTATGGATTGGACATACGGCAGGGCAAATCGCGCATAGTCATGGGGTGCCCAAATTCCGGCCCAGGAATCAAAAATTTGCAGAGCTTGGGCACCTGCGCGGGCTTGGGCCTGGAGATAGAGGCTGGTGCATTCGGTAATTTTTTGCAGCAGGGCATGGTACATTACCGGTTCTTGAAAGGCCATGCGTTTGGTTTCCAAAAACACCTTGGATGACCCGCCCTCAATCAGGTAGGTAGCCAGCGTGAAAGGAGCACCGGAAAAGCCGATCAAGGGCACCTTCAGCTCCTTACGCAGCAACTTAATGGTCTCCATGACAAAAGGCATGGTTTCTTCCGGGTCGGGGATAATTAATTTATCAACCGCCTCCTGGCTACGAACCGGATCAGGGAACACAGGTCCTCTTCCTTCATGAAATTCCAAGGTCAGGCCCATAGCCTCCATGGCGATCAGGATATCTGAAAATAAAATAGCCGCATCAAAACCGAAGATATCAATGGGTTGCAGGGTCACCTCGGTACAAAGCTCTGGACTTTTGCACAATTCCAGAAAGGTGCGTTTACTGCGGACAGCCTGATATTCGGGGAGGTAGCGTCCAGCTTGGCGCATAAACCAAACAGGGGTGTAATCAGTCTTCTCGCCACGGCAGGCTTTCAAAAAGGTATCGTTCATTTTTGTTCTTCGGTAAAAGGTTTCTGATTATACATCAAAAAAACAACGGGTTCAGCTTCGAGGTTGGTAGGCACAAAAAGGTTCCTCAGCTAAATAATCACCGGTCATGGCGTAGGAACGGGCACGGCAACCGCCGCAGACATTGACGTATTCACAACGTCCACAGTTATCTTTATATCCTTTGAAATCACGAAGTTCCAGGAAAAGTTTGGAATTTTCCCAGATATCCTGAAAGGATTGTTTCCGAATATTACCGCCTGATTTCGGAAAATAGCTGCACGGCAACACATGACCGTCAACATCAATAAGACAGATCAGCTGACCGGCAAGGCAACCTTTAGAGCCGCCGGTGGAAAAATTCAGGGTTCTGCGTTTAAATTTTTCGCCCTCCTCTTTGGAACGCTGCAACACGATTCGGTAATACTGGGGTGCGCAGGTTGGCCGAACCAGCATATCCTCTTCCTGCTTTTCCATATCATAATGCCAGTTCAGGATATCCTCGTATTCTGATTCCGGGATTAACTCCTCCATGATTTCCTCACCACGCCCGGTGGGCACGATCATAAACAGGTACCAGGCTGTCGCACCCAATTTTTTCACCAGCTCATAGAGCTTCGGCGCTTCAGCTTTATTGCGCTTAGTGAATGAAGAGTTAACGAGAAATTTGATGCCATGCTCATTAAACAATCTGATCGCATTCATGGTCCCGTCAAACGCACCCGGCTGGTTGCGAAAATTATCGTGAATTTCAGCGCAAGATCCGTCCAGACTCAAAGAAACCATCTTTATACCCGCTTCTTTGATATTGCGACAGATTTCTTCCGTGACTAAGGTACCGTTGGTGGCCAGACACATCCGTAATCCGAGCGAGGTGCCGTATGCGGCGATATCAAAAACATCCGGGCGCAACAAAGGTTCACCGCCGGAAAGTACCACAACCGGATCAGCATATGATTTGATATCATCCAGCATGCGTTTCCCCTCCTCAAGGGAAAAATCAGGATGATTGTCAACTGCAAGCGCAGAAGAGGATCGACAATGCACACAGTTCAGGTTGCAACGACGAGTAATTTCCCAAGCAATCCATTTCGGTTCAAAATTCATTATAGAGCACTCTGTATGATTATTTGTTATTATGTCGCTCGCCGTATCTTTTGTGACGGGGAGAGAGTCGTCCTTGAACTTTTTACTCTTCAGGATAAGGGAATGTCGCTAAAATTTCCGTTTATTTTTACTGAAAGTAATCGCCCAAGTTGAATAGTTACATTTATGTAAACAAATACTCGCATAAAAGACATAAAAAAATAGAGTATATTCCTCTCGCAAACAAGGGTCAACAGCTTTGTGAGCGGACGGATATCCCCTATGAATTACTCTTGTCTTCCCGATAAAGCTGTGGGACAATGCGGATAAGAGGCTGGCGGCACCGCAGGATAGAGTTTAATTTTTATATATCCCCCTATTAAACACCTGGTTAAACAAAAGGGTTAACCTATTATACTGCATTGAAGAAAAATATCGTTGGAGCATAACAGGCATATTCGTTATATTGCGCTGAACAGCTTGTAAAATAATCGAACCAAGTAAAATAATTTGAAAGAAGGAGATGCACCATGCAGGAAATTAAAACCGTTGTCACCCCTATTGATTTTTCCGATAACGCCAGCATGATAGCGGAATCAGCCGGATACACCGCCGGTAAATTCGGGGCAGAGTTGCACCTTATTTTTGTGGTGCAGAATTTTGAGGATTACTCCGGTTTTTTTGTCCCGCCCGTCAACCTGCCCAACTTGGAAGAAGAACTCCTGAAATCCGCCGAACAGAGGATGGATGAATTTGTCAACACGAACAGGGAGGCGATCACCGTTGCTGGAGTGACTGAGTTGCACAGCAGAGTTCTGACCGGCGATGTGGCGGAAGAGATTATCAACTATTCCCAAGAGAGCAACAACGGCATGATTATAATGGGAACCCACGGCTACAAGGGCCTTGAGCGAATTATGTTCGGTAGCGTGGCTGACAAAGTGGTCAAAAGTGCCTGTTGCCCGGTCATGACCATCAACCCGTACCGAAAGGACTGCGAGAATCAGACCGGAGAAAAATAAAGGCAATCATCCTGCTCAGGAGGACAGCTCCTTGCGCCAGTCCTCCAGCAAACTCAATGCCAACTCCGACCTGAATGCCCCTCGATCCCGCTTCCTCATTTTTTTTCGCAAAGGCGGAAAAAGGCCGAAGTTAACATTGGACGGCTGAAAATGGGCGGAATCAGATTCGGTCAAATGACGAATCAGGGCACCGAGCGCAGTTGCCGGAGGCGGCACGGTAATATGTTGACCGGCTACGAGGCGGGCGGCATTAATCCCGGCCAGTAGACCCATGGCCGCTGATTCAACATATCCCTCCACTCCGGAAAGTTGTCCGGCGAGAAAAAGGCCCGGACGTTTTTTCATTTGCAGGGAGGTATCTAACAATTCGGGAGCGCAGATAAAGGTGTTGCGGTGGATGGAACCAAGACGGATAAATTCCGCCTTTTCCAGACCGGGAATAGTGCGAAAAATTCGTTGCTGTTCCGAATAGGTGAGCTTGGTCTGAAAGCCCACCAAATTATACATGGTTTCTTCTTGGTTCTCCGCCCGCAACTGCACAACCGCATGGGCCTTTGCCCCGGTTTCTGGATGATTCAGCCCCACCGGCTTCATCGGCCCAAAACGCAGGGTATCCTCCCCCCGTTCACACATCACCTCTATGGGCAGACAGCCTTCAAAATACTTTGTTTTTTCAAAGCTCTTCAGCGGCACGGTTTGTGCATCCCGCAACATTGCCATAAATGCGCCGTACTGCTCCCCGGACATAGGGCAGTTCAAATAATCTCCCGGATTATCGTCATCCCAACGGGATTTACGATAGATAATATCCATATCCAGTGAATCCGCCGCCACAATGGGGGCGATAGCATCATAAAAGGCAAGATGCTTTTCCCCGGTGAGTTCGACCAAAGAGGCAGTCATGGCCTCGGAAGTCAGAGGGCCGGTGGCCAAGATGACCGGGGTGTCGGATGAGGGCAAAGAAGTCACCTCTTCCCGGATGACGCTGATACGGGGATGCTCCTCCACAGCTTTGGAGATAAAATCGGAAAACAGCCGCCTGTCCACAGCCAAGGCCGAACCGGCGGGCACCGCAGTCGCATCAGCGGCCCGCATAATCAACGAGTCAAACCGCCGCATTTCTTCTTTGAGCAGGCCCACGGCTGAATCCACGCTGTTTGAGCGCAGGGAGTTGGAGCAGACCAGCTCACCTAACATCTCCGACTCATGGGCCGGGCTGAATCGGGTTGGTTTCATCTCGTGCAGTTCCACGGAGCAACCGCACTCGGCGGCCTGCCATGCCGCTTCACAGCCCGCCAATCCTCCGCCTATTATTTGTATTTCTTTTGACATATACAGGTGACCGATGTTGTGAGAAAAAGGAAGACAGCGCACCACCGCACCCGGTCAATCCCGCAAAAAGTTGATTGCGAATTTGCGGAATATGAGGAAAAGGCGGCAATCAAAAAATACTCAAAAAAACAATTCAGAATGAAGAGAAAATAATAACTATACAGTAGGACGCTGTAAAATCCGATAAATAATTTTCTGTTTTTATAACTCGACACTCCGCACGTTGACAAATTATTTTTCAATTAAACATTGCAAGTAGTTCATTTGTAAGTATTTCTATTGCATACCTCAAAAAAATATGTGCCCCGCAATGAACAAGAAGAATGACAATGTTCAAATCGCCCTTTCCCAAAAAAGCCTATAAAACGGTCGGCATGCTTCATATCCACCCAAAAGTAGTTGACACTTTTTTTGAATACAGCA
>CBDTVG010000114.1:0-6404 GCA_965363745.1 uncultured Candidatus Electrothrix sp.
GATAGGAACTATTTTTGTGACACTGAACAGGATGCGTGAGCCGACAGATACTGAAAAACAACCTCCGGCCAAAGCTCCAATAATATTTTTGCCCATATCTTGAGAAAAGGGTATGTTGTAGCGTTCCGCTAATTTTTTCGTCAGGCTCAACTGAATTCCGGTTATAGCGACAACGTCAAAAAAAGGTAGGGGAAGCAAGCCGATTCCCATAGACATGTAAACGTGATTCTCAATAATTTTTTCTAATTTTGCAGACATGTTGCCTCCTGAAGTAAATAAACTCTTCTGACCATAGTGGTCCATTTTTCCACATTTTTTTGCGAACACTGTGCGGTTCATTTTTTCCAAAAAGAAGGATAAAAGATTACCAAAGCTGAAAATAGCTCCAGCCTTCCCACCATCATGTTCCAAGCCAAGAACCATTTACCAATGTTCGAGATAAAAAAGAAATTTTCCGATGGCCCGATCTCGCCGAAGCCCGGCCCAATGGTCATTAAGGCGGAGATAACGGAACTCATGGCGGTGACGTAATCCATATCGTCCACCAGCACCATGAAACAGGCACCGATGAAAATGAGAAAAATATTGACGATAAAGTAGCAGATCGCCATGTCGATTATGGAAGCGTCAATCTGCTTGCCGTTCAGCCTGACAGAGACAATGGACATGGGTTGGAAAAAGGATTTGCGCACCGTGCCCCAGATAAATTTACAGACAATGACATAGTGAACAATTTTGATACCACTGGCTGTTGAGCCTGCGCAACCGCCAATCAGGCAGGAGACATAGAGAAACATTTGGGCCGCCTGGGGCCATTGCTCATAATCTGCGGTGCCGTAACCGGTGGTGGTCAGCAGAGACATAACCTGAAAGGTGCCGTAGCGGATGGATTCCACGATGTTCGGATAGGTGCCGTTGCGCCAGAGTATCAGGGAGACAGCGGCGCAGAAAAAAACGACCAATCCAGCATACCACTTAAACTCAGTGTTGGTGATAATCTCTTTTATGCCGCCGTACATCATGTGGTAGAGCAGGACAAAGCTTGTTCCGCCGAGGAACATGAAGAGGATGATCACCCAATCGAAATAGGCATTGTCGTAAAATCCGATACTTGTGTTTTTAGGAGAGTAACCAGAAGTGGAAAGCGTGCCGAAGGCCGTGCAGGTCGCATCAAAAAAATCCATGCCGCCCACGACCAGCATCACGATTTGCAGGATGTTGAGTCCGATATAGACCAGCCAGAGCCTGACCATAGTGTCCTTGGTTCTCGCGGTGAATTTCTCTCCGGTAAAGGACTGCCCCGGACTCGATTCAGCCCGAAACAGGCGCAGTCCCCCCATGCCTTTGGGAAGAAACAGGATAATCAGGGTAAGAAATCCCATACCTCCCAGCAGGTGCGTCTCGCTGCGCCATAACAGCAGCCCGTGAGGCAGGGATTCAATATCCGTGAGAATGGTCGCTCCGGTGGTGGTGTAGCCGGACATCATTTCAAAAAAAGCGTCGGTGAAGGACGGGATGGAACCGTGGATCATGAACGGCAGGCCGGACATGGCGGACACGATAATCCAGCCGACAACGGCGATCACGATACCGTCACGGAAATTCAGCTCATTGTTTTTTTTCGTGTACCGCCAGCAGAGGAGACCTGCGCCAACAGTGAGCAGAGCCGCAAGCAAGATGGCAGTAAAATCTGATTCTCCGTAGTAGAGAGAACAGATCAGAGGGAGCACCATGGAGCTGCCGGTTACGGTCAACAACAGGCCGATGATATGGATAATAGATAAAAAATGCATAAAACTCGCCTAGGATGGCTGATCTACTTGATTTTGGTTTTCAGTTTCACGGGTAAACTGTTATGTTGCATAGATTCCGTATTCTCTCATATACGTCATATGCCGGAAAAGAAGCGGAATATCCTGACACTATAATATATTATCCATTTATACATAATACCTGTGAAAAAAACCATGACTGATTTTGACATAGCCGTTATAGGAGCCGGACATGCCGGTTGCGAGGCGGCCTTGGCTGCGGCCCGGATGGGTTGCAAGACCTTGGTCTGTATTATTAATGCCGACACCATCGGGGCCATGTCCTGCAATCCGGCTATCGGCGGTCTGGCTAAGGGGCATCTGGTCAAGGAAATTGATGCGCTGGGCGGTGAAATGGCGAAAAATATTGATGCCACCGGCATCCAGTTCCGCAGGCTGAACACCAGCAAAGGCCCAGCTGTACGTTCCTCTAGGGCGCAGGCGGATCGTCGGCTGTATCCGCAGCGCATGAAGACGGTTCTGGAAAATCAAGAAAATTTGGCGATCCGCCAGACCGTGGTGGACGAAATCCTGATGGAGAACGACAGGGTCACCGGGCTTCGCACCTCTTTGGATGAGATCATATCAGTGCGGGCGGTGGTTGTGGCCACAGGCACCTTTTTGAACGGTCTCATTCATATCGGGCTGAAAAATTTTCCCGCTGGGCGGATGGGTGATGCTCCTTCCACAGGGCTTGCCGATTGGTACCGACGGATCGGTTTTAATGTGGGGCGCATGAAGACCGGCACTGTGCCTCGCTTGGACGGCAAGACCATTGATTATTCCTTGCTGGAACCTCAGCACAGCGATGCCCCGCCGAGCCTGTTTTCCTTTGCCAATGAACGGAGGAGCGAAGCCTACCTGCCGCAGCTGCCCTGCCATATTACCTACACCAACGAGCGGACTCACGAGATTATCCGAGCAGGTATTGACCAATCCCCCATGTATTCCGGCATTATTGAAGGCATCGGTGCCCGTTACTGTCCGTCCATTGAAGACAAGGTGATGCGTTTTCCTGATAAAGGACGACATCAGATATTTTTGGAACCGGAAGGGCTGGATACGGTGGAGGTCTATCCCAACGGTATTCCCACCAGCCTGCCTCTGCACACCCAGGTCGATCTGGTGCGCTCCATTATCGGTCTGGAAAACGCCCGTATTATTCGACCGGGCTATGCCATTGAATACGATTATATTGATCCGCTGGAACTGCGGCCTTCCTTGGAAACAAAACGAATCAACGGCCTATTCCATGCCGGTCAGATCAACGGCACCTCCGGTTATGAAGAGGCGGCGGCGCAGGGCCTCATGGCCGCCGTCAATGCAGTGCATCTGGTGCGGGGGCAAAAACCGCTGATTCTGGATCGTTCTCAGGCCTATATCGGTGTGCTCATTGATGATTTGGTGACCTTGGGCACTAAGGAACCCTATCGTCTTTTCACCTCTAGGGCTGAATACCGTCTGCTGCTACGTGAAGACAATGCCGATCTGCGTTTACGGGAAATAGGCTTCCTTTTGGGGTTAGTGGACGAGAAGACCTATCAGGACTTTCTTATCAAAAAAGATGCCATTGAACGAGGCTGCGTCCGACTGGACAGCGTTCGGATAAAACCTGTGCCCCCGGTAAATGACCGCCTGAGTGAGTTAAACAGCACTCCATTGACCCAAGCCATGACCATGACTGAGCTGTTGCGCAGGCCGGAGCTCAGTCTGAAAAACCTAATTGCTTTGGCTGAAGGTAATGCCCCTGATTTTTTATTTTCCGAGGATGAACGACGTTGCATCAACGAAATAGAGTTACGGGTGAAATATGCCGGTTATATTAAACGTCAGCAGGAGCAGGTTGATCGTTTTAAAAAACTGGAGCGTACCCGACTGCCAGAGGATTTTCAATATACAGATCTGCCCGGTTTGTCCAATGAAGTGGTGGAAAAGCTCAATACGGTTCGTCCGCTCTCACTTGGTCAGGCCTCCCGGATCTCCGGGGTCACTCCGGCGGCTGTTTCGGTGTTGCAGGTACATTTGAAAAAAATGGGCCTGCTGTAGGCTGATCTGAAAAAAAGTTTCACAACCAAACGTGCTCATCTATGCAGATAAAAAATTTCAAGAATCGACACTTCAAGAATCGACATTTAAAAAAAATGCTGCTGTCTTTATTTGTGGGTTGGAGCCTGCTGCTTGTCGTCCTGCTCTGCTGGAACATGCGACATATGAAAAAAACAAACATGGTGTTGGCTGAAAATAACGCTAGGATGTTCTGGCAAAAAGACATGTTGTACCGTGCATGGAATGTATTGCATGGTGGTGTTTATGTGCCGGTCTCGACTGGCACCCTGCCTAATCCCTATCTTGATATAGAAAATCGTGATGTGATTATCGCCGGACAGAAGTACACCTTGATGAATCCGGCGTATATGTTCAGGCAGGTTGCCGAGATAGGCAGGAAAGAAACTGCGATACAGGGAAGAATTACAGGGCTTCATCCGAAAGTTCCTGAAAACAAGCCGAATCCATGGGAAGAGAAGGCCCTCCGCTCGTTTGAGCATGGTGCGGAAGAGTATCTCAACGTTGTTCAGGTTGATGAAAAATATTTTGTTCATTTTATGGGACCTATTAAGGCTGAAAAAGGATGTCTGCCATGTCATAAGGAAATAAAAAACGAACTTGGCAACGTTGCTGGCGGAATAAGTATCATTGTTCCGATGGAAAATTATTTGATGCAGTATAAAAAAAATGTGCATAAACTCCGGATCGCCTTTTTGGCAATTTGGTTAGCCGGTATTGGTATTATATGTATAATGGACAGCGTGATTCAAAAAACGATAAACAAGCTTATCCGAAGTGAACAACAGCAAAGCGCTGTTCTTGATACGATGGACAGGATCGGAGTTGGTTTATACATCGTTGACAAGGTGTTTCGTGTCCGTTATGCGAACTCCACCATAACAAAGTGGTTTGGTCATAACGTCAATGAGTTGTGTTGTCTTCCCATGCGGGAAAAAGAAAGGCCCTGCTCCAGCTGTTATCTTGAAGAAGTAGTCCAAGAGGGACGAACTGTCCGTTATGAAAGGAATTTCGAGGGGAAAATTTTTAACGTTGTCGCCACCCCGTTCGTCATGGAGGACGGAACTCCCGCGAAATTAGAAGTCAGGCTGGATGTCAGTCATCAGAAGCGGTTTGAGGAGGAACAGCTCAAGGCTTTGGAGATGCTCAAGGCCAAGGAATCGGCTGAGTCGGCGACACTGGCTAAATCAATTTTTTTAGCGAATATGAGCCACGAGATACGTACGCCGATGAATGCTGTTATCGGCATGTCGAAACTCGCCCTTGAAACAAATTTGGATACCGAACAAAGAAATTTGATTTCCAAAGTGCATATCGCCTCCCGGTCATTGCTCGGTATTCTTAACGATATCCTTGATTATTCCAGAATTGAATCGGATAAAATGACGTTGGAAGCAGTCGATTTCCGTTTGACGGAAGTGTTTGAGCATCTCTCCAGTCTTATACGTGCCAAGGCCGAGGAAAAGGGGCTGGTTTTGAATATTGAAAGTGCCGCTGATGTTCCAAAAACGCTTCGGGGCGATCCCTTGCGTTTAGGACAGGTTTTGATCAACTTAGGGAGCAATGCCGTCAAATTCACCCGGACGGGACGTGTTGATATCAAAGTTGAACGAACAGAGCGGAAAAATGAAAAGTTAACGCTTCGTTTTTCTGTCTCTGATACCGGCATCGGTCTGGATGAGGAGCAGCGGGGCAGAATTTTTCAATCTTTCAGTCAGGCGGATAACAGCACTACTCGCAAATATGGGGGCAGCGGTCTGGGGCTGGTGATCAGTCAAAAATTAGTGGAGCTGATGGGCGGTGAAATTTTGGTGGAAAGCGAACCGAATCAGGGGTCGTGCTTTCATTTTACTGTGCGGTTTGAACAGGGGGGAGATGAGCCTGTGTCAGCGAAGGCAGCAACTCAGGAGGAAGCTGCTATCTCTGCTGACAACATATCCCGTCTGGCGGGAAAGAGGATTTTATTGGTGGAGGATAACGCATTTAATCGCGAACTGGCGACAATCCTATTCAAAAGAAAAAAACTTGTAGTTTTTCATGCGGAAAACGGCGAAGAAGCCTTGGAGCTTCTTAGATCTGAAGAGATTGACTGCGTATTGATGGATATTCAGATGCCGGTTATGGACGGGTATACCGCCTGTCGTGAAATTCGCAAACAACCTAAGTTCAGGAAGCTTCCAGTTCTCGCCATGACTGCGAACGTCATGCCCGGTGACGTGGAAAAGAGCATGGCGGCGGGCATGAACGACCATCTTGGTAAACCGCTGAACGAGAACGAAGTGTTTAATGCTCTGATTCAACAGTTGGTATCCTGATGATATTATTTTTTGAGCTGTTTCTCCATATCGCTGATCTGGAGTTCCAAAGCCTGCACGGATAATAAAATCTCCCAAAAAGACAGAACAAGGGAGATCATCAGCAGAATAAGACTTGCGCTGAAAATCAGCTTGCCGAGGAATAGATTGCCTGTGAACACAGGGCAAACGCATGACTTGCTCAATAACTCCTGAAAGTTAACCAATCTTGTAA
>CBDTVG010000115.1:0-6356 GCA_965363745.1 uncultured Candidatus Electrothrix sp.
TCTATTTACAACAGCGGTTCCGTCAGGATTGATGATGTCATTCCCGCCGGTCAAATCACAGAATACGATGTAATCAGAATCCTTCCCTTTGGCGGCGACATTGTCACTGTGCAAATGAAAGGCTCTTTGCTCAAACAGGTTATCGAGCAGGGAAAAGCCAATAAAGGGAGCGGTGCCTATCTGCAAATCGGCAATGTCAGTGGCGGTAACGGCGCACCTTGGCTGATTGATGGAAAAGAGCTTGCTGAAGATAGTGAATATTTAGTGGCAATTACTGAATTCCTTGTGAAGATCGGTGATGATAATCTCGAATTTCTGGTCAACAATCCCGATCTTCCAATCCTTGAAAATAAGGGGGATGTCAGGAAAGCCTTGATCGCTGAACTGAAAAGTGAGTTTCCGGCGAAATGAGGCTCGGATTGAACAATTTAGGTAAAACTGTCATAAATTTTGTGATATATTTTCAATGCCCTTTGTCATCACGTTTATAGGCTGGCATAATTGCGGCAAGACCACCTTGGCCTCCCAAGTGGTTGTCCATCTTAAAAAACGCGGTTATTCCGTGGCCGTGATTAAATCCACCAAGGAAACCGGGTTATTGCCTGATCAGGAAGGAACCGACACCGGTTGCTACAGGAAGGCCGGAGCGGATGCGGTCACCCTGATCGCTCCCGACCAGATGGTCATGACCGCCCGAAATCCGCACAAACAGTTATCCTTTTTGGCGCGTCGTTTTTTCTTTGATATTGACATTGTTATAGGAGAAGGGTTTAAAGATGCGGAGAATGTGGCGAAGGTTGAAGTGTTCAGAGGCGGTGGCCCCCTCCTGCGTGATAAGGTAAGTGGGGTTATCGCTTTGGCCACTGATCGTGAAATTGCGGGTGATTGTATCTTCCGCCTCGATGAAAGTAAAAAAATAGCGGACTTTATAGAGGAACGATTTCTTCAACAGAACGGTCTGATACAAAAAAATACAAGAAAAACCTGCAAGGTATATTTATGAACTGCGTTCAACCATTCACCGTTACCCAACCCACCCGTCTTCAATTCGGAGCGGGTGCTGTTAATGATCTCGGCACTGCTGTAAAAGATTTTAACGGCGGCAATGTCCTGCTGGTTGTCGATCCCGGACTGGTCAAGGCCGGACTGCTCGACCGCTTCACGGCTCCTTTGGAAAACGCGGGCATTCCGTTTACGGTTTATGACAAGATTGATCCTGAACCCGGCCTGAAACTGGCCGACGAAGCTTGTGCGATCGCTCAGGAAGCTGGTTGCGATTGCGTGGTCGGGGCAGGGGGCGGTTCAGCTATGGATGTGGCCAAGGCGGTGTCTATTTTGCTGACCAACGGAGGCAAGGCGGTTGACTACCTCGGCTTGGGACTCATCAAAAAAGCAGGAGTACCTAAGATCATGGTGCCCACCTCCTCCGGAACCGGGGCGGAAGTTACGTTTACCGCCGTGTTTATTAATGAGGAAACCGGCTCGAAAGGCGGCATGAACGGTGATCCGCTTTACCCGGACGCAGCGATTCTTGATCCTGAACTGACCCTCAGCTTACCTCCCCATGTCACGGCCTATACCGGCATTGACGCATTGACCCACGCCTTGGAGGCCTACACCTCCACCCAGGCTCATGCGATTTCAGAAATGTACTCGCTGGAGGCCATTGACCTTATCGCCCGTAATCTGCCTGCGGCCTGTGCCAACGGCGGCAATCTTGAGGCCAGAACAGCCATGCTCATGGGATCTCTGCTGGGTGGCAAGGCTCTAGCTACCGCCGGAGTAGGATTGGTGCATGCTATGGCCTATCCTATGGGCGGAATGTTCGGCATTCCCCACGGTTTGGCAAATGCGGTGCTTCTCCCTTATGTGGTACAATATAATTTGCCGGGAAATTTTAAAAAATTTGCTCTGCTGGCGGAGATTCTCGGCCAAAACACCGAGGGCTTATCCCAACGTGATGCGGCGAATCTTTGCGTTAAGGCCCTCTATGAGCTGAACGCCGATGTCGGTATTCCCACCACCCTTAAGGAGTTGGACATTCCTTTTGAACGGATTCCTGAAATGGCGAAAATCGCCCTGACGGTGACCCGTCCGGTGGAAAATAATCCTAAACGACCTTCGCTCGCCGATGTCATTGCTGTTTACGAAAAAGCCTATCGCAATGAGATTATCTGGTAGAAACGAAGGGAAACCCGTTATCAAAAATTGATCAACCCCCTGAGGTTCACAGTGCTTCTGGAACTCATTCTCGCTGTCAGTTTTGCTATTATTATTTCCGCAGTTTGCAGCCTGCTTGAAGCGGTGCTCTATTCTCTACCTATGAGCCGCATTGAAATGCTGGCCGATACACGGCCTGCCACCGCAGCTGTTCTGAAAAAGCTGAAAAACAACATTGACCAGCCCATAACAGCTGTTCTCACCCTGAATACGGTTGCCAACACTATGGGGGCTTCAGTCGCCGGGGCCGCCGCCGCTTCTGTTTTCGGGGAAAACAACCTGATTTGGTTTTCTGCCTCGTTCACCTTGGCAATCTTGTTTCTTTCTGAAATCCTTCCCAAAACGATCGGCGTTGAATTCAACGGGCCTCTGGCACCTTATATCGCCCGCCCACTGCAAGTGTTGGTTATTGTTCTGAAACCGATTATTCAGGTATGTCAGGCCGTGACCCGTCTTATCCCCAAGACAACCGGTTCACAGATCTCTGCGGAGGAATTGACCACAATTGCTCGGCTCAGTCTGAAATCCGGGGACATTGAAAAGGATCAGGAACGGGTGATCGCCAATATTATTGACCTGCGCAATAAAAATGTGCGCCAGGTGATGACTCCGCGAACCGTCACCTTCAGCCTGAACAGAGAGATGACTGTCGCGAAAGCCGCCCCACTTACTGAAAAATGGGGCATCCACAGCCGGGTGCCGATTTACGGCAGGGACAGCAATGATGTTGTCGGTATTGTCCTTAGTTACAAGGTCATGCAGGCTGCGGCGGAAGGCGGTCATGATCGCAGGCTGGAAGAAATTATGCAGCCTGTTCATTTTGTACCGGAGATTGCTCCGCTGAACAAGGTGATGTTAGAGTTTTTCGATAAAAAACAACATCTTTTTGTCGTCGTAGATGAATACGGCAGCGTCACCGGGGTGATAAGTCTGGAGGACATTCTTGAAGAAATCATAGGCCGGGAAATAGTCGATGAATCGGACATGACAAAAGATATGCGTGCACTGGCCCGGGAGAAACAAACCGGTTTAATAAAAAAATATGTCGGGAAAAAAGGATAAATGCGGCCTGTTCAGGCGATGGAATAAGGCGGGAACACAAAAAGGCGATAAATTATGGGTAATCCATTACAGGATCAACTTCTCAAGGCCGGACTGATTAATAAAAAACAGGCCAACAAGTCGAAACACGAGCAGTATCTCAGTCAAAAAAAGAAAGAACCGGCTAAGAATAAAATTAAGCCTGTCAGTAAAAGTGATGAAGCGAGAGCGGCTCAGGCTCGACGCAACAAGGAACTCAACCAAAAGAGGGCTGAGGAAAAGAAACGGCATGAACAGCAGGCGCAAATTAAACAGCTAATTGCGAAGAATCGACTGAAGCGGGATGGCAACGGCGCACCCTACCATTTTGCCGTACAAAATAAGATACACCGAATATTTGTTGCTGAAGAAACGATAGATCAGCTCTGCGACGGCCTCCTTGCTGTTGTCAAATATAATGATTGCTTTGAAGTGGTTCCCGCCAAGACAGCCCGTCAGATCGCCGAGCGTGACAAAGAGGCTGTTGTCGCTTTCAGTGAACGACAGTAAAAAGATACACCCGTTGCTGTCCGGCTGATTATATAGTATGAAAGATATTCCTGTACACAGAAGCGAAATGTTCAACCAGAAATAGAGAAAAACACCAATGAAATACTCCCGTGTCTGCCTGCACAGCTTCGGCTACGAACTGCCGCCCAATATCGTGACCTCCGCTGACTTGGAACAGCAGCTGTCTTCGGTCTATAAACGTTTGAAATTACCTGAAGGCCGTCTTGAGCTGATGAGCGGTATCCGCAGTCGGCGTTTCTGGCACCCGGAAACTCCGCCCAGTGAAGGTGCAATCCTCGCCGGTCGCAAGGCTTTGCTCAATTCAGGGCTGACAGCTTCTGATATCGACTTCATGGTTTTCACCTCGGTGAGCCGGGACATGATGGAGCCAGCTACGGCTTCCTTTGTTCATCGAGGTCTCGGTCTGCCCGATCATTGTCAGATATTTGATCTTTCCAACGCCTGCCTCGGTTTCCTCAACGGCATGCTTGTACTGGCCAACATGATCGAGCTGGGTCAGGTCCGTCACGGCCTGATTGTGGCCTCGGAGACCGCCGAAGATCTGGTCTGTTCAACGATTGAACAGATGCATTCAGATATGAATTTGACCCGGAAGAGCATAAAACCGGCCTTCGCCTCCCTAACCATCGGTTCCGGCGCGGTCGCCTTGATCATGGGATCAAAAAAGGTACAGGACACCGGCCATCGTCTGGTCGCCGGGGCCTGCCGGGCCAACACCCACCACAACGACCTCTGCAACGGCGGCCAAAATGCGGAGCAGGGCACGCTAATGTCCACGGATTCCGAGCGGTTATTAGAGAAAGGGGTTGAGACTGCGGCCATGTGCTGGCGGGATTTCTGTAAGGAAACAGGCTGGGACAAAAAAAAGGTGAACCGATTTTTCTGCCATCAGGTAGGCCAGGCCCATGCCCGGCGGCTTTTTTCCGCCTTGGAACTCGACCCGGAGCGCAACTTTGAGACCCTGTCCGTGCTCGGCAATGTGGGTTCGGTTTCCGCACCCATCACTATGGCTATGGGGATTGAAAAGGGCAAACTGAAAGACGGGCAGCGGGCCGCTCTGCTGGGGATTGGCTCCGGGATCAACTCGGTGATGCTTGGGGTTGACTGGTAAAATGGCCTTTTCTCCCACTGATCTCTCTGAGTATCCTTTTAGGCCCAAGTCCTTCAACGTTGACGGGCATAAAATGTCTTTTTTGGCTGAGGGCGAACGTGATGCCCCCGTCGTGGTCATGGCGCATGGCAATCCCTCTTGGTCGTACCTGTATCGTAATTTGGTCACAGCCTTGAAAGGTGAGTATCGTTGCGTGGTACCAGATCATCTGGGTTGCGGCTTGTCCGATAAGCCTCAGAACTACCCTTACCAGTTGCGAAATCATATCGACAACTTCACCGCCTTGCTGGATCATCTCCAAATTGAGCGATGCGTACTGGTTGTTCATGACTGGGGCGGGGCCATAGGAATGGGCTGGGCCGGACAACACCCTGAGCGGGTGGCTGGACTGGTTGTCCTCAACACAGCGGCTTTTCATGCACAACAAATTGCCCTGCGAATAGCGATCTGCCGCTGGCCGTTGTTAGGAGCATTGCTGGTGCGGGGCCTGAACGGTTTCGCTCGTGGAGCCACCTCCATGGCCGTGCATAACACAATGCGGCCCGCAATCGCTGCCGGTTTTACAGCTCCTTATGGCAACTGGGCGGATCGGGTCGCGGTGCATCGTTTTGTCCAAGATATTCCGCTACGGCCTCAGCATCCTTCCTGGGAGCCCCTGAGCGAGGTGGAAGTCTCCCTTGAACACCTGTGCGACAAGCCTATGCGCATCTGCTGGGGCGGGCGGGATTTTTGCTTTAATGATCATTTCTATTCCGAGTGGCGGCGGCGTTTCCCGAATGCGCAAAGCCATTACTTCCCGGATGCCGGGCATTATGTGCTGGAGGATGCCTTGCCGGAGATTCTGAGCCTGCTTTCTCCTTTTTTGAAGGACTGTCATGCGGAATCTGACAAGGCAATGAGAAAATGAGGGAATAAAATATGCCATACGGAAATTTCAGCACATATGAGGAAGTCGCCATAAAATTTCAGATCAAATTTGTTGAGCTGGCTTTTGTAGAGGAGAAAAGTATAGGCATTGACAAGGCATTGTTTGAATTTGTCAACGGTAATTTAAGAGCGAGAAGAAATTATGTCAGCGAGAACGCCATTTGTGAAAGTATTATTTCTCCAATCTTAAATATTGTTGCCGGGCATAATGATCTTCCCCTTTGGTCGCATGTCAGGTTTGATGTCTCGCAAGAGGAGGGATTAGTCGGAATTCCTGACTTTATTATCGCTCCCGCTTCTGATATCGGGACAACGTTCAATAAGCCGGTCATCTGCATTGCTGAAGCCAAGAAAGAAAATTTCAATGAAGGATGGGCGCAGGTTTTGGCTGAAATGATCGCAGCCCAGAAATTCAACGACAATGCTGAACTGGAGATATTCGGGATTGTGACCACCGGCAACTTCTGGCAGTTCGGCAAGT
The DNA here is from genome assembly GCA_965363745.1 of uncultured Candidatus Electrothrix sp. Lineage (GTDB taxonomy): Bacteria > Desulfobacterota > Desulfobulbia > Desulfobulbales > Desulfobulbaceae > Electrothrix. The sequence continues at coordinate 6,351 of CBDTVG010000115.1, forward strand.
TGAGCG